>NC_011666.1:2232500-2442500 GCF_000021745.1 Methylocella silvestris BL2 | reverse complement strand
AGCGCCAATGGTACTATGTCTCAAGACCTGGGAGAGTAGGTCGCCGCCAGGCCTGCAAAACACAAAGCAAACCAACCTCGACACACACAACCCAAACACCACACAAAGCCCGGCCCACAAAGCCGGGCTTTCGCGCGTCTAAGACATGCCGCCAGATCCCCTCTGATCGGATCATGCTCCGCAGCAGCCGCAAAACATCAAGCAAACACGTCGTTGAGAATCGCGACCGCCTTCGCATCCCGCGTCCACCCGCCATTAAATCCCTCGCGCCGGGACGCCAGGCAACGGCGCCGCAGGCATTCGACATCGGCGCCCGGCGGCAATGAATCGAGCGCCATGACGTTCGCGGCTCGCGCCGCGAACAACAGTAGATTTCGCGCCAGCGCCATGGCAGACGCCGGAGCGTTCGCGTGATCCGGGTAGGCGTCAACGCCAAGACCAGCTGCAAGTCTCTCGGCGTCCCATGCGAGCGCAATCAGACGTTGTCCCGCCTGGGCAAATGTTCCCAGCTCAGAAATCGATGCGGCGGTTCCCGCCGCCATGGCGATGATGCGCGTCGAGCCGTCCGGGCGGCCGGCTTCGGCCTCCTTGACCGCGAGCAGCGCCCCAAGCCGGCGCACCGCGCGGCCATTGCCGCAATCTTGCAGCGTCAATCCATCGGGCGCCAAAGGCGCGATGGCGTCGAGGCAGGCTTCGATCGCGCCGTCGTCCAAATCCGCGATGGCGGTGAAGATCAGCGGCGGCGCCGCGCGCAATCGGAGCATGGCGATTCCGCTCGCCATTTTTTTGAGCGCCGCCGCGCTTTCGCCTGCGGCGGCGAAACACAGCGCGTCGGCGCCGCTTCGAAACGCGTCGTCCACCGCGCTGTCGTCCGCGGCCGCAACGAACAGCAGCGACCGGATGCGGGCCGGCGTCAGACCGATTGCTCCATCTTCGAATGCGTCTTCATGTCTTTCATGAAGATGTAGCAGATCAGCGAGATGAAAATCAGCCCGGTCGCATACCAGAAGAAGCCAGTTTCGAAACCGGCGTTCTTGAACGCAAGGGCGACCGAATCAATCGAGCCGCCGAAAATTGCGACGGTCAGCGCATAGGGGATGCCGACCCCCATGGCGCGGATCGCGGTCGGGAACAACTCGGCTTTGACGATCGCCGCTATGGATGTGTAGCCGCTGACGATTGCCCAGGCGACGCATATGAGCAGAAAGGCGACGAGCGGACTTTTTGTATGCTGCAAAGTCGTCAGCAGCGGCACGGTTCCGAGCGTCCCGAGCACGCCGAAGGCGATCAGCATCGGCCGTCTGCCCACCTTGTCCGAGATCGCGCCATAGAGCGGCTGCAGGATAAGCGCGAAGATGAGCGTGCCCGCCGTCACCAATGTCGTTTCCGAATCATTCAGGCCGACGGACAGCTTTAGAAACTTCTGCATATAGGTGGTGTAGGTGTAGAAAGCCGATGTGCCGCCGACTGTGATGCCGACGACGAGGGCCACGGCCTTCCAATTGCGCAGGAGAAGCCGCCACGGGTTTTCGAGTTTGATCGCGGGCTTCGCCGCTTCGAACAGCTCCGTTTCGGGCATGTCTCGGCGGATGATGAAGGCGAAGATCGACAACAGCGCGCCGATGATGAACGGGATGCGCCATCCCCACGCTTTGAGCTCCTCCGGCGTCAGAAAGACTTTCTGCAAGATGAGCAGAACGAGGATCGCCAGAAGCTGGCCGCCGATCAGCGTCACATACCAGATCCCCGAATAAAAACCGCGCCGATCCGGATGGGCGACCTCGCTGAGATAGGTGGCGCCCGATCCATATTCGCCGCCCTGGCTGAGGCTCTGCAAGAGCCGCGCGATGGCGAGCATGATCGGCGCCGCGACGCCGATGGCGGCATAGGTTGGCGTCGCCGCGATCAGCAGCGAGCCAAAACACATCAACAACACGGCGGCGGTCAGCGCGTTGCGCCGGCCATGGCGGTCGGCGAAATAGCCAAACAATGCGCTGCCGAGCGGGCGCACGAAAAACGCCGCCGCGAACAGCGAAGCTGCCGCCAGCTGTTGCGCGACAGGGTCGGTCTGGGGAAAGAAGGCGCCGGCGAAATAAAGCGAAAACGCCGAATAGGCGTAGATGTCATACCATTCGATCAGATTGCCGAGCGAACCCGTGAGCACGGCCTTCGATCGATTGAAGACGTCGCCCGCGTCAAATCCATCGGAGGCGGGCAGGATGACCGCAGCGGCGGCGGCCCTTGGACGGATTTCCTCGCTCATCGCGCGCTTTCCTTAAGAGGCGCTCTGCTTTTCCTCCATCAAGCCCGCGAGCCGCGCATATTGCAACAGCAGAATGGTTTTGGAATCGACGATCTCTCCGCTCAGAATCATCGCGAGGGCCGTCTCCAGCGGCAATTCGAGAACCTCGATATCCTCGCCTTCATGCGCCAATCCGCCGCCGTCGCCGACGCGGTCTGTTGAGGCATATTCCGCGGCGAAATAGGTGAGCTTCTCGCAAAAGCCGCCCGGACTGGAATAGCCCTCGAACAGACGGCGCGCGTTGCGCACCCGAAAACCCGTCTCCTCCTCGGCTTCGGCGACGATGCGCGTTTGCGGATCGGCCCCTTCGAGCCTGCCTGCGCAGACCTCGATCAGACTTTCGCGGCCCTCCTTGATGTAGGCCGGGATGCGGAACTGGCGCACGAGGACGACCGTGCCGCGCGCCGGATCGTAGAGCAGGATCGCGGCGCCGTCGCCGGTGTCATAGAGTTCGCGCTCCAGTCTCTGCACGGTCCCGTCGCGGCGCCGATAGTCGAGCGTCAGGCGCTCCAGCGCGCCATAGCCCTTCGAGATGATCTTGCGCGCGACGATGCGAAGGCGTTCTTTCATCTAGCCCGATCCGAATTTGATGCGTCAATATCCGAATTGTTCGCGCAAAATCCGCTCGTTCAGCGAATGACCGGGATCGTGCAGCAGGATGAGGTCGGTCTCGTGATCCATGGCGACGGAGACCTGGTGGACATGGCGCAGCTCGAAATGATCGGCGACGGCGGAGACGGGCCGTTTCTCGGCTTCGAGAATGTCGATCGTGACCCTGGCGCGATCCGGCAGAAGCGCGCCGCGCCAGCCGCGCGGGCGGAACGCCGAAAGCGGCGTCAGCGCCAGCATCGGCGCATCGAGCGGCAGGATCGGGCCATGCGCCGAGAGATTATAGGCGGTCGATCCGACAGGCGTCGCGACGAGGACGCCGTCGCCCGCGAGCTGGTCGAGACGCTCCTGGCCGTCGATCGATATGCGCATCTTGGCGGCCTGATAGGACTGGCGCAGCAGCGACACCTCATTGATCGCGCGCGCGCGCGAGGACGCGCCGTCGCGGTCGATCACCTCCATCAGCAGCGGATGGACAAATGAGGCTTCGGCGACGGCGAGGCGTTCCGGCAGATTGAAGACCGAGAAATCATTCATGAGAAAGCCGACCGATCCCCGGTTCATGCCATAGATCGGCTTGCCCGTGCCCATGAAGCGGTGCAGCGTCTGCAGCATGAACCCGTCGCCGCCGAGCGCGACGATCACGTCGGCCTCCTCGGCCGCGACGCTTTCGTAACGCGCGGCCAGCGCCTCGCGCGCCGCCGTTCCCTCCACGGTTGGCGTGCAGAGGAAGGCGATTCTGTCGAGATGACGTTCAGCCTTTACGACAGCGGTCATCTTGTGCTCCGGAAACGAGCCTTGACATAGCCGCAAGCGCGCCGCGGCGCAAAGCGCGGCCCTGATGGTTGGGGGCAAGGGACGCCGATCTCGGGGGAGGCTTCTATCGGATCGGCTCCGCTCGGTCTCCCGCCAGAAGCAGCTGGGGGATCTGGGAAAAGGTCCATCCGGCGCCGGCGCGCTCGAACACCCAGACGACATCATAGCGCTCATAGGGCCAATGTTGCGGCGCGATTGTGTCGGCGCCCAGGATCTCATTGGCGATGAGATGCATGCCGTCGTGCTTCCAGGCGATGAGGGCCGGGCCGGCGCCGGCGCGGACGCATTCGACGAGGGCGTCTTCCTGGCCGTGATAGAAATCGCGGTTGAGCGGCGCGCCAAGCCATTCCGCCATGGGCAGCAATGTCATCTGCGGCCGGAGGCTGGGGTCGCGCGCATCGGCCTTGCAGGCGTAGAGCGCCTGAGGCCGGGCCAACGCGGCGCCGGCGGAATGACCCTCGCTCGGCGCGAATAATCGCACGAGCGCCCCGGCTCGCTGCCAGCCTCGCACGGTCAGCGATTCATTATCCTTGCGGCCCTCGATCGAGACGCCGCGGAATTTCTTGTCGGCGCTCGGCCGCTCGGCGTGGCGGATCAGCATGATTTTTTCACAAGGCATGGCGATCTCCAGAGCATGTCGCCGAAAAGGGGAAACCGGTCTTCGGATGACGTCATGCTCTAACTTATTGCTGAGAGACGGATTTGGATTTCAGACGAAATCGCACGGCGATTCCGTCTTAAATCATCCGGCTCCGGGCTTGAAGCATTGCAGAACGGGTGCGGAGCATAGAGGGTTGCGAGAATTGGCGCAGGCTGATGCTGCATAAGGGAGGCTTCATGAAAAAAGAGCGCGCGGGGCCGGATTGGCGGCGCATCCACCACTCGCCGTTGTTCTGGATCGGCGCCGTGCTGTTTCTCGCGGCGGCGGCGATCTATGTGGCGTCCGACGATCTCGCCTGGCGGCCGCGGGCCGATCGTCAGGTCGGCGGCCCCTGAATCGCAGGCCAGGCCTAGGCGCCGTCGAACGGAAAAATGACCCTCCAGTCGCGCCGCATGTCGGCGATGATCCAGCCGTTGCTGGAGGCGCCTTCCAACGCGCGTTCGAGATGGCCGACCGGCGAACCCTTGTCATAGGCATATTCGCGCGCGGCGTCGGTGTGGCGCACGATCAGCCCGAGGCGCCGGCCGGACGCGCCTGTCGTATACTCAAGCATTTCGAGATCGCCGTCGGAATTGCCGAAAGCGGCTATGGGGCGGCGGCCGATATGGGATTCGATGCCGACCGGCTTGCCCGGACCTTCATCCACGAAATCGACGTCTGCGAAACGATAGAGGTCGGCGCGGCCGTCGCGCGATTCGAATCGGGTTATGATGCCTGAGCCGATCACCTCCTCAGGCGGCGCGTCATAGGTTTGTTCGGCGAAGGCCCGCACGAATTCGGCGCCGCCGCCAGTCACGATGAAAGTCTTGAAGCCGTTGGCCCGAAAGTAGGCCATGACCTCGCGCATCGGCTGGTAGACCAGTTCGGTATAGCGGCGCTCGAAGCGAGGATGGACCGCAGCGGCGAGCCACTCTGCCGCAAGGCGATCGAATTGGTCGGGCGTTGTTCCGGCATACAGCGCCCCGACGAGAATCTGCAAATTGCGCGCGCCCTCCTTCAGGAGGGTCTCGAAGTCGGCCTCGATCGCCGCCTTGAACGGTTGTCGATCGCGCCATTCCGGATGCAGGGGCAGGACTTTGCGCAATTCTTCCAACGCGAAATCCATCTGCGCATACATCGGCTGTTCGACCCACAGCGTGCCGTCATTGTCGAACACGGCGATGCGCCGGTCCCTCGGCTCGAAATGGGGCGAGTCTTCGCGTGTGACATCCGCAACGAAATCGATGATCGCCTGCTTTGTCGCGCCCTCATTCCAGGAGGGCAGCGGATCTTGGGCGGAGTCTGAGTGGTCGTCTCCTGCGGAGGCGCTGGCGGTCATGAGCATATTGGCGCTTGATCCACGCTGGCGGGTCGTCCGATGCCGCGACATGCCGGCCGGCGCATCATGCTGCGGCGGCGCCTGCCGGGCAAGACGGCGCGCCGTTGACAGGGCTGCTGCGCGGTCATACGCTCAAGCTGCTCTTGATGCGAAGAAGGCGGTGAAATCCCGCCGCGGTCGCGCCACTGTCAGCGCGCGTCAGCCAAACGGCGAAAGCGCGCGAGCCAGACCTTCCCTCAGGAGATCGGCCAACGCAATGGGACGCGAAATCCCGAGGAGCCTCGCCATGAGTCAAATTACCACTGCCGCCCCCGCAACCCGGCCCGTTCCGATCCCGATTCGGGAGATCCTGCCCTGGCTCGTGTTTGGCGGCCTTCTCAGCCTGCTTCTGATCTATTTTGTCGGCGCCGAGGAAGGCGCGACTTCGCTCATCCCCGGCCATTTCATCCATGAATTCGTTCATGACGGCCGGCATCTGATGGGCTTTCCCTGCCATTAGGCCCTAGCCGGCTCCAGACCCCAAAATCGGGCGGATTTGCATGGCGCCGCGGGGCGCCAGCTCACTCCATTTGGCTGCATGACGCTTCAGGAGGCGCTGATGGTTGGACAAATTTTATGGCGCGGAATGCTTGCGGGCATCGTCGCGGGATTCCTCTCTGCCGGCTTCGCCTTTGTCGCGGGCGAACCCTCCGTTGATCGCGCGATCGCTTTTGAAGGCGCCGTGGCGCAAGCCGCCGGCGAACCGGAAGAGCCCGAGATCGTCAGCCGCGCCGTCCAGCGCAGCATCGGCCTCGTCACCGCCTCGGTCGTCTTTGGCGCCGGGCTCGGCGGGCTGTTCGCGCTGGCTTTCGCGCTCGCCAACGGCCGCGTCGGCGCGCTCGATCCGCGCGCCGTGGCGGCCCTGCTGGCGCTCGCCGGCTTTCTGTCGATCGCCCTCATTCCCGGATTGAAATATCCGCCCAATCCGCCGGCGATCGGACAGCCGGAGACGATCGGCGCCCGCACCGCGCTCTATTTCACGATGGTCTTTTCCTCGGTGCTGGCGATGATCGTCGCCTCAATGCTGAGGGCGCCGCTGGCGCGGCGCTTCGGCGCATGGCCGGGCGGGCTGATCTGCGCCGGGCTGGCTCTTGCCGCTGTCGCCGTCATGGCTTTCGCGCTGCCGGCGGTCAATGAGGTCCCGGATAATTTCCCCGCCGATCTTTTGTGGCGGTTTAGGCTCGCTTCGTTTGGCGCGCAGCTGACTCTTTGGACGGTTCTGGCGCTGGTGTTCGGCGCCTTGGCCGCCCCGCTTGCGGAGCTGGATTTCAGCCGTGCGCGGCGCGATCTCAAAACGGCGCCATCGCTCGGGCGATAGAGCGGCGGCAAGCAAATTTTTGATGGCGCGGCAGGCGGCGCACGCGTGCGCCGCGATTCTGTCGCGCCGCTTGCGGCGCAATTTGCGATCGAAACCTCTGCAATCGCATCGGCGTTCATGCTTAAAGTTGGCGGGAACGATGTGATTCGAAGGGGAAGGGATGGGCGCCGCATCAATCGATTCCGTAGGCGACCATTTCTTCATCGGGCTGCGGCCGACTCCGGTCCTCGACGATCGCGACCGCGCCCTGCTGCAAGATCTGCGGCCCGCCGGCGTCGTTTTGTTCAAGAGCAATTTCCGCCACGATCTGCCCTATGAGGGATGGCTCGCCAGCCATCTGAGGCTGATTGAGGAGATTCGCGCGGCCGCGGCGCGGCCGAACCTGCTGATCTCCATCGATCACGAGGGCGGCCGGGTGTGCCGCACGCCGGAGCCGATGACGCGCTATGCCTATGCGGCGCGCTGGGCGGGGCGCGCCGCCGGCGTCGGCCGGGCGATGGGACGCGAGCTCGCAAGCCTCGGCGTCAACCTCAATTTTGCGCCCGTTCTCGATATCCACACCAATCCCGCCAATCCGGTGATTGGCGAGCGGGCGTTCGGCTCAACGCCCGACGAAGTCATTGCAGCGGCGCTCCCCTTCATGCGCGCGATGCAGAAGCAGGGCGTGCTCGCCTGCGGCAAGCATTTCCCCGGACATGGCGACACGCATGTCGATTCGCATCTCGGCCTGCCCTCGCAGCCGGCAAGTCTCGACGAATTGCGCCAACGCGAATTGCGGCCCTTCGCGGCGGCGATCGGCGGCGGCCTTCGCATGCTGATGAGCTCGCACATCTCCTTTCCGCTCATCGATCCCGACGCTCCCGTCACTCTGTCGCGCCGATTTCTGACCGAGATCCTGCGCCAGGAGCTTGGCTTCAAAGGGGTCGTCGTATCCGACGATATCGGCATGGCGGCGATGAAGGGGTTTTTCGAGGATCCGGCCGCGGCCGCCAAGCTGATCGCCGCGGGGTCCGACATGCTGATGGTCTGCGCCGCTTTCACGCGCGCCGACCGCGCCCGCGATTTCGCCCGCGCCATCGTCACGGCGCGCGACGAGGGGCGGCTCGATCCGGTCGTGCTGGCGCGGTCGAAGGCGCGCATCGCCGCTTTGCTCGCCAAGGCGCCGCTGCATCAGGTCCAGCTTCTGCCCGATTCATCCTTCGCGACGCATCGCGCCGCGGGCGCCTTGTTTTCGGCCGCGACTGTTGAAGTCATGTGAGGCGGCGCGCCGCTCATTTCGGTTGTTTAGGAGCGAGGTTTAAGGCAGGCTACGCGTAAGAGGAGAAAAAATGCCTCGCGTGCTGCCGGGAGAGATCGACACGCTGCTTGCCCTGCGGGCGAACGGCAAACTGCTTGTGGGGCGCGAACGCGTCACCCTGCTCGAAGCGGTGATCGCCTACGGCAGCATCACCAAGGCCGCCGAAATCGCCGGCTTCAGCTACAAAACCGCTTGGGATGCGGTCAACGCCATCAATAATCTTCTGCCGCGGCAGGCCTTTATCACCCATACGGGCGGCCCGAAAGGCGGCGGCGTCGAGGTGACGCCGGAAGGGCGGCGGCTGCTTTCGACATTCCGGCGGCTTGAGGCGAAACTCGGCCAGATCTCCTCGGCGATTGCGACGGAGGGTCTCGAAACGGACGACTTCTCTTTTCTGACGCTGACGATGAAGCTCAGCGCCCGCAATGCGCTGCACTGCTCGATTATCGAAATCAGGCCCGCGCCGGTCAATGTCGAGGTCATCCTTCAGGTGTCGCCGGGAGTTGTGATCTCGGCGATCGTCACCAACGCCAGCGTCGGCGAACTCAGCCTCGTTCCGGATAAATCGGTGCTCGCCCTCGTCAATGCGAGCTCGGTGATGCTGGCGCCCGCCGCCCAGGCGCTGCGCGTCTCGGCGCGCAACAAGATCCTTGGCCGCGTGCTCGACCGTTTCGAGGGCGGTTCAGAAGCGGAAGTTGCTATGGACATCGGCCGCGGCAAGACCATGACTTCGATCATGACGACCGAGAGCGCCGACGCCGCCGGCGTCGTCAAGGGCGCCGAGGTCTGCGCCATCTTCCTCAGCTCCAATGTGATTTTGGCGAGCGATTAGGGGCCGACTCCACAGGCGCAAGCAGCGCCTTGACTTTGTACATTCAGTCTATAGAAACACTGTACAAAGCAATGGAGCACTGCCATGTCCCGGGCCAATCCCCTTCGCCTCGCCGCTATCGGCGTCCTGGTCGCCCTCGCGGCGCCCGCCGCTCATTTCCTTGGCGGTTCTTCCTTCGTGCAGCCGGCGCAGGCCGCGCAGGAACTTCTGAACGTCTCCTATGATCCGACCCGCGAGCTTTACAGGGCGATCAACGAAGCCTTCGCCGCCGATTGGAAGGCGAAGACCGGCGAGGCGATCGAAGTGCGCTCGTCCCATGCCGGCTCCGGCGCGCAGGCGCGCGCGGTGATCGACGGCCTGCCCGCCGATGTGGTCACACTGGCGCTCGCCGCCGATATTGACGCCATCGCCGCCAAGAGCGGCAAGCTGCCCGCCGATTGGCAAAAGCGCCTGCCGCATAATTCCACGCCCTACACCTCGACGATCGTGCTCTTGGTCCGGAAGGGCAATCCGAAACAGATCAAGGATTGGGACGATCTGGTGAAGCCGGGCATCTCGGTCATTACGCCCAACCCGAAGACGTCGGGCGGCGCGCGCTGGAATTTCCTCGCCGCGTGGGGCTACGCGAATAAGAAATTCGGCGGCGACGAAGCCAAGGTCCGCGATTTCATCCGCGCGCTCTACAAAAATACGCCGGTGCTCGATACCGGCGCGCGCGGCTCGACGATCAGCTTCGCCCAGCGCGGCCAGGGCGACGTGCTGATCTCGTGGGAGAATGACGCCTTCCTCGCCTCGGAAGAATTCGGCAAGGACCAGTTCGACATCATCGTCCCCTCGATTTCGATCCTGGCGGAGCCTCCGGTCGCCCTGGTCGACGGCAATGTGGACGCCAAGAAGACCCGCAAGGTCGCCGAGGCCTATCTCGACTTCCTCTATACGCCGAAGGCGCAGGCGCTGATCGCCAAGAACTATTATCATCCCGTGTCGCCCGAGGCGGCCGATCCCAAGGATCTGGCGCGCCTCGCCAAAATTCCGCTGGTCACGATCGACGGTGATTTTGGCGGCTGGAAGGCGGCTCAGGCGCGCTTCTTCGCCGACGGCGGCGTGTTTGATCAGATCTACGCCGGGCAATAAGCCTCGCTCCAACAACAAAGCTCGGCCGCCGCTTGCTTGAAAAAGCTTCGGCGTTTCCGATACAAGAGGCCCGCGGCGCGCCCGGCAAGAGGGTTTCGCGCCGCGGCCCCGCGCCCCGTTGGCGCCAGCTCTGACGGAGCGCTCTGCTGATGACCAATCCGCGTAAGCCCGACCATCCGGTCGCCGCCATTTTCAAAGACCGTTGGTCGCCGCGCGCCCTGACCGGCGAGCCGATCCCGGAAGCCGATCTGCGCACCATCTTCGAAGCGGCGCGCTGGGCGCCTTCGGCGTCAAATACGCAGCCGTGGCGATTTTTCTATGCGCTGCGCGATACGCCGGAGTTCGCCACGTTCCTCGGCCTGCTGGCGGGCTCCAATCAGCTTTGGGCCAAGAACGCCTCCGCGCTTCTGATCATCGCCTCGAAGAAGACCTTCGTTCCGCCGGGCAAGACCGAGCCGGTCGAATCGCGCAGCCATTCCTTCGACGCCGGGACGGCCTGGGGCTTCTTCGCCCTGCAGGCGCATAAGCTCGGCTATGTGACGCACGCCATGGGCGGCTTCGACGCCCCCCGCTCCGCAGTCGAACTCAACATGCCGGAGGATTTCAGGCCGGAGGCGGCGATCGCCATCGGCAAGCTGGCCGACAAATCGACTCTGCCGGAGAATTTGCAGGCGCGGGAAACGCCGAGCAGCCGCAACCCTCAGGCTGAATTCGTGTTCGCAGGCGCTTTTCCGCGCAGCTGATGCCTCAGATCGTAAAGTCCGACCCCGCTCCCGCGTCCCGATAGAGATTGAGCTCGTCGGCGCGGCGGCAGATGTCCTCGATCGTGATATTGTCGAGCTCCGCCAAAAACGCCGCCCCGGCCTTCTCGACCATTGGCGCGATCACCTTGGCGACCAGCTTGGAATCCGCCGGCTCGCCCGGACCGGCGGCGTCGCTAAGCACCGCGCGCAGCACCGCCCCGGCGGTGATCTTTCGCCTTTCGCGGGCGAGTTCATAGCCGCCGCGCGGGCCGCGCAACCCTTTCAATATATTGGCGCGCACCAAGGCCTGCAGCAGCGTCTCGAGATGGCGCGGCGGCAGCTCGAGACGCGCGGCAAGCGCTTTCGCCGCGACGGGGAGCGGGCGCGAATGGATCGCGATGTCGGCGACGGCCGCAAGGGCGAGCAGCGCGCGGTGAGACAGCACGATCATCGCCGCGTCTCCCCGATCGCGGCCGCCCCGGTCGAGCCGAATCCGCCGGCGCCGCGCGCGGTCGCCTCCAGCCCGTCGGTCTCGACCAGCACGGCGCGCGTCACCGGCGCGATGATGAGCTGCGCGATGCGCTCGCCGCGCGCGATCTCGAACGGCTCCGCGCCGAAATTGATCAGCAGGACCCCGACCTCTCCGCGGTAGTCGGAATCGATCGTGCCCGGCGCGTTCAGCACGGTGACGCCGGCTTTCAGGGCAAGGCCCGAGCGCGGCCGCAGCTGACCCTCATGCGAGGGGGGAATTTGCAGGACAAGGCCGGTCGGCACGAGGCGGCGCTCGCCGGGCTCCAGCGTCAGTTTCGATCCCGGCGCAATGGCGGCGAGAAGATCGAGGCCGGCCGCGCCCGCGCTCTGATAGGCGGGCAGCGGCAGGTCCGCTCCATGCGGCAGGCGCTTTATGCCGATCGTCAGCGGTTCGCTCATGGGGGCGTCCTGGCCAGACGTTCGGCGATCACGCCGATGAGGCGGGCGGCAAGCTCACGCTTGTCGAGACTGGGCCAGGCCTCGACGCCCTCGCTCGAGATCAACGTGACCTCGTTGCGCGCCCCGCCAAACACTTTCGAGCCTTCGCCGACATGATTGGCGACGATAAGATCGCACCCCTTGGCGAGGCGTTTTGTCTGCGCATAATCGACCAATCGGTTGGTTTCGGCGGCAAATCCGATGACGAGCGCGGGCCGGTCGCGCTCGCGCCGCCCGACGCCGGCGAGGATGTCGGGATTTTCAACGAGCGCTAGCGTCGCGGCGGCGCCGGGGCCCTTCTTCAGCTTGCGCGCAGCGGGCTCGGCGACGCGCCAATCGGCAACCGCGGCGGCGGCGATAAAAATATCGGCGGGCAGGCTGGCTTCGACCGCCGCCTGCATTTCGCGCGCAGTCTCGACATGGACTGTGGTGACGCCCGGCGGATCCGGCAGGGCGACAGGCCCGGAGACGAGCGTCACTTCGGCGCCCGCCTCGCGCGCGGCGGCGGCGATCGCATGGCCCTGCTTGCCGGAGGAGCGATTGGCGATGAAGCGCACCGGGTCGATCGGCTCATGGGTCGGCCCCGAGGTTATGACGACGCGCCGCCCCGCCAGCACGCGGGCTTTCGCGGCGGCGGGAGCGCGAAAATCGCGCGGCAGGGCGATCGTCGTCTCCCCGGCCAGCGCCTCCTCGATGGCGGCGGCGATGTCGAGCGGCTCGCTCATGCGGCCGGGGCCGTATTCGCCGCAGGCCATTTCGCCGTCCTCCGGCCCGACGAAGCGCACGCCGTCGCTGCGCAACGCCGCGACATTGCGCGCGGTGGCGCTTGCGAGCCACATGCGCAGATTCATCGCCGGCGCCACGAGAATCTTTTTGTCGGTGGCGAGCAAAAGCGTCGAGGCGAGATCGTCGGCAAGACCTTGCGCCATCTTGGCGAGTAGGCCGGCCGTGGCCGGGGCGACGACAATGAGATCGGCGTCGCGCGAGAGCTCGATATGTCCCATCGTCGCCTCGTCGGTCAGCGAGAAGAGATCGGTGAACACCTGATCGCCGGTGAGGCTTGCGACGGAGAGCGGGGTGATGAATTGCTGCGCGGCGGCGGTCATCACGGCGCGCGTTTTGATGTTCCGCTCGCGCAGGCGGCGGATCAAATCGAGCGCCTTATAGGCCGCAATACCCCCG
This sequence comes from Methylocella silvestris BL2, assembly GCF_000021745.1. Classification (NCBI taxonomy): domain Bacteria; kingdom Pseudomonadati; phylum Pseudomonadota; class Alphaproteobacteria; order Hyphomicrobiales; family Beijerinckiaceae; genus Methylocella; species Methylocella silvestris. The sequence goes on along the minus strand of NC_011666.1, from coordinate 2,429,280 downwards.
CCGATGATGAGAAGGATGCGTTTTTCCGACACTCCGCTCATGCGGCCGAATTTCCCCCGGGGCAGGCGCTGCGCCTTTATATTGGCTCCAACCGGAAATTGCACCGACCGGGGCTGTTTTTTCTATTACTAACGGACGAGAAGAATTCCGCAAAGGGCCAGAATTCTTCACGCAAGCCTCGCGCGGAAAAGGCGCAGCTAGCGCAAGAGCAGCAGCAGGGCGGCTCCGGCGATGATCCAGAGGGCGATATGGCCGAGCCGCGCGCTGCGCGCCGCCGCCTCGCCGAATCGCTCGATCGCCTGATCTGAAAAAGCCAGCCCTTCTTCGGCGGCGTCCTCGAGGCGGAGCAGGATATTTTCCGCGCGAATCAGCGTCGCCGGCAGAGCGGCGGCGAATTTGCCGAGCGCCTGCGCCGCCCGTCCCGCGTCCTGAAGCTTTCCGGCGGGTCCGAGATTTTGTTCGATCCAGCTACGCACCACGGGCTCGGCCGTCGCCCACATGTTGAGCTTGGGGTCGAGCGTGCGTCCGACGCCCTCGACCACCACCATTGTCTTTTGCAGCAGCACCAGCTCCGTGCGCGTCTTCATGTCGAAGAGGCCGGTGATCTCGAACAGAAGCGTCAGAAGCTTCGCCATCGAAATCTGGTCGGCGGTGCGCGCATGGATCGGCTCGCCGATAGCGCGGATCGCCTGCGCGAAATCCTCGACCCGGTGCGTGCGCGGCACATAGCCCGCCTCGAAATGGACTTCGGCGACGCGGCGATAGTCCCGCTCGATGAAGCCGTAGAGGATTTCGGCGAGAAACCGGCGCTCCTTGAAGTCGAGCCGACCCATGATGCCGAAATCGACCGCGATCAGTCGCTGCTCCGAATCCACGAACAGATTGCCCGGATGCATGTCGGCATGGAAAAAGCCGTCGCGCATCGCATGGCGCAGGAACGACTGGATGACGATGCGCCCCAGCCGTTGCAGATCGTCGCCGCGTGCGGCGAGGGCGGCGATGTCCGACAGGGGAAGTCCGTCGACCCATTCGAGCGTCAGCACCTCTTTTGCCGTCAAATCCCAATCCACCTTCGGCACGCGAAAATCATCGTCGTTTGCGACATTTTCGGCGAATTCCGAGGCGGCTGCGGCCTCAAGCCGGAAATCCATCTCCATCTTGACGGAGCGGGCCAGGGTGTCGATCACTTCGACCGGCTTCAGCCGGCGCGCGTCGGGGACAAAACGTTCGGCGAGGCGGGCGGCGACATACATGTCGCCGAGATCGCGGCGAAAGCGCCGCTCGACGCCGGGCCGCAGCACTTTGACGGCGACGTCGCGCTCGCCGTCGCCGGTTTTGATCCGTCCCCGATGCACCTGCGCGATGGAGGCGGCGGCGACCGGCTCGCTGAGGAAAACGAACGTCTCGGCCAGGGGGCGCCCGAACGCCCGCTCGATGGTCGCGATCGCCACATCGCGCGGAAACGGGGCCATGCGGTCCTGCAGCGCTTCCAGCGAGCGCACGACGTCGGCGCCGACGACGTCGGGGCGGGTCGCCAAAAACTGCCCGAGCTTGACGTAGGACGGCCCCAGCGCGGTAATCGCGGCGGGCAGATTATTGAGGCCCGAGCGCCCGCCGCGCCGCGCCGCGGGACGAGCGAGGAGCTTGGCGAAGGCCAGCGGCAGACGGGCGGGGGGCGGCGCGATCGCCGGATCGACGTCGCTGAACACGCCGGCGCGAGCCAGCACGAATCCGGCCCGCGCCAGCCGGAACAGGGAGCCGAAGGATGTCAGCATCGGCGCCCTGCCGCTGCGCGAACCTGCCTCAAAGCTTCCAACCGCTGTGAATGGCGACGGCGCCCCCCGTCAGCCGCGTAAAATCGGCGCGGTCGAAACCGGCCCGCGCGATCATCTGGCGAAACGCCTCGGCTTCAGGAAAGCGCTCGATCGACTCGACAAGGTAGCGATAAGACTCTTCGTCTCCCGTCACGAGCTTGCCAAGGCGGGGAATCGCGGCGAAGGAATAGGCCTTGTAGAGCCTGTCGAACAGCGGCAGATCGACATGGGAAAATTCGAGGCAGAGGAAGCGGCCGCCGCGCTTCAGCACGCGACGCGCCTCGCTGAGCGCGCGTTCGATGCGCGGCACATTGCGAATGCCGAAGGCGATCGTATAGGCGTCGAAGCTATTGTCCTCGAAGGGCAGATCTTCGGCGTTGGCCTGCACGAATTCGAGCCGCGCTTCAAACCGGCGCTTGGCGGCGCGGGCGCGGCCGACTTCGAGCATGTCGGCGTTGATGTCGAGGACGACAATCTCCGTCGCCCGCGTTCCGGCCTCAGCGATGCGGAAGGCGATATCGCCAGTGCCGCCGGCGACGTCGAGGCAGCGATAAGGCGCGCCGCGCGACGGCCTCACCTTTGACGCGAAAATATCCTTCCAAAGCCGATGCAGGCCGGCCGACATCAGATCGTTCATGAGGTCGTAGCGCGAGGCGACCTTGTGAAAGACATCGTCGACGCGCGCCTGCTTGTCCTTCAGATCGATGCGGGAAAAACCGAAATGCGTCTGTTCGGACATGGGTTTCTTCGGGTGCGGCGGGCGCCGGGCGGGGCGGGTTTGGATTCGCCGACCATAGCCGCTCGCGGCGGCGCTGGCTATGCGGCGCGAAACCGGTGCTTCTGTTGCGCCGCGCCGGAACGTCGGCAGACGTCAGGCCGCCCCAGAGTCAGCGCGGCGCATCGACTATGCTGTAAGTATAGACGACCTTGATGTCGCCGGCCTTGTCGAGGCGCGGGGAGACCCAGGAGACCTTGCCGAGATCGACGCTGAGGGTTTTTTCGTCAATCCAACGCAAAGCGGGATCGTCATCGCCGACCGGCGAATAATCGATCAGGGTTTTCGGCCACAGCGCCCAGATGGCATGCGATCGCAGGACGACCGAATAATCCTCGGTAGAAGCGAGGATTTTGCACGCTTTAAGTCGTCCTTGCGCCGTGTCGCCCCGACGATTTGCGACAGGCGCGCTCGTGTCAATTAAATCGCATGAGTTGATCACTATGCCAGCCAGCCGGGCGGCGACAACGCCGGCGTTCAGCGCCACCGCGAGCACAAAAAAGACGCCCAGCCATTTCAGTCCGTGGAGGGCTGCGAAGGCTAAGGGTGGTCTTTTTCTCCATAATCGATACGTCATATAAGCAAAAAATGGGAAGCAGATTGCAAAACCCAAAGGAGCCACAAGAAGGCCGATCACTTCCATGCTCCGAAATGAGCGTCATTCCAGCCACGAGAAGTCCAATATTTTCGCTCGAACCGGTCCTTTTCATAGTTTGACGAGTAATAATAGGAGAAGTTCTCTGAAATATTTATTGTCTCCTCTCGTGAAAACCCTGCTCCCGCCATGTAAACGCCAACTGCATAATTGCTGGCATGTTTGTAGGCAACGTAATAAGTTCGGCGCTCGCCGTCCCTCTGGAAATCGAACTTGCCGTAGTGACCTATGGCGTCATTGATTTCCAGAATATTTTTAGATCGTTTTCCCGCTGTATAAACTTCATTAAAGTTAGCGTGTGGGGGCGCCATCAATTTTCCTGTAGGCGAATCATAATCGATGACTGGTCTGCCATCGGGCAATATCACTGCAATTGCCTCTTTGGGGACATCTTTGGGATAGTGATCGAAGCTGCTTGCCGACCGCCCATCGACCACCGGCGCCTCGCCGCCTGTTGCCGCGCTCCCCGCCCCATCTCCTGACGTCCATTGCCCGCTGGCGCGGCTGTTTCCGGCCGGCACACGCGGTTGAGCGTCGCTGTATTTCCTTGCCTCGGGCTGGAGGGTCAGCCCGAGCTCCCGCGTTAGCTCGCCTGTGCTCATGCCGGCATCAAGCAGAGCGGCCGCAAGCGCGACCCGCTCGCGATCGTCCTCGTCGAGTTTGCGCAGGCCGATCTGCGTGAGATGAATGGCGGCAAGCGCCCTGTCGCCAGAACCCCAATGTTTTGACGCGCGACCGATCGCGTTCCACGCAGAGTCCGCCACACGCGCCCTTTGCGCGATGGCAAGCAGCGTCACAATGCGCTCTTCGTCGAGGCAAAGCTCTTCGCCCTGCCTTTTCGCGAGCAGGACGCCGGCCAGCGTCAGCCCTTCGTGTGTAATCTGCAAAGAGGAAGAAGGCGCGCCTTCGCTCGGTCTCATGAATCGGCCTCCAGATCAGGAGCCGCATCCTATAGCCGACCTCCGCGAAGGGCCTATAGCGACCGGCGCTCCAAAGGCCGCCATGCGCAAGACGGGCGCGGCGTAAGATCACGCAACTTCGTCATCCCGCGCGCAACGCCTCCCCCCGCACCGCCGCCTCCGCTTCGCTCGCGCGCAACAGCAGGAAATCGCCCGGCGCTAGCGTCAGCGGCAGCGCAAAATCGCCGATCGACATGCGGTGCAGCTCCAGCACATGATTGCCTGTGGCGGCAAACATGCGGCGGATCTGGTGATAGCGGCCTTCCGTGACGCTCACCTCGGCCTCAGTCGGGGACAACACGCGCAAAACCGCCGGAAGCAGCGGCTTGGCTTCGTCGTCCAGCATCATTTCGCCCGAAGCAAAGATCTCCGCCTCATCGCCGCGCAGAGGCCGCGCAAGTTTCGCGCAGTAGCGTTTGGCGATGTTGTGTTTGGGGGAAATCAGCCGGTGCAGCAGCGCGCCATCGTCGGTGATGAGCAACAGGCCAGAGGTGTCCTTGTCGAGCCGGCCGACGGTCGAGAGCGCCGGCTCGCGCAGACGGAACCGCGGCGGGAGCAGATCAAAGACGAGCGGCCCCGCCTCCTTGCGCGAACAGGTGACGCCGCGGGGCTTGTTGAGCGCGATGACCATGCCCGGCGGCGGATCGAGCGCTTCGCCGTTGATGCTGAGGCGGGCGCAAAATTCAGGCGTCGCCGCCACGCGCAGCGCAGGATCGCGCAGCGCCGCGCCATCGAGTTTTATGCGCCCTGCATGGGCCATCGCCTGCATCTGCGTGCGCGTGCCATAGCCGAGATTGGCGAGCAGCCGGTCGAGCCGCAACATGGGGATTTTGTCGGCGGGCGCGGTCATTTTATGGCTTCGAAGACTTTATAGCCGGACGCCTCGATTTTTGGCGCGAACTCGCGGAACAAAGGTTTCAAAGCGCCCTCATAGGGCAAATGGCGGTTGGCGACGAGCCACAGCGCGCCGCCCTTGCGCAACATTGAAGCCGCCTGCCGGATAAAGGCCTGTCCCAGCGCGCGATCTTCCTCGCCGGCGTCATGGAAGGGCGGATTGGTCACGATAAAATCGAGATTCTTCAGGCCGCTTTCCCGCGCGTCGGCCCAGATGATTGTTGCGCGCGGATCCTCGACATTGCGCCGCGCCGCGGCAATGGCGCGGCGGTCGATGTCGATCAAATGAAGCGTCGTAACTTTCGGCGAAGCGAGCATGCGCCGGGCGAGAAAGCCGACGCCGCAGCCAAGATCGGCGCCTTCGCCCTTCAGCGCGGGCAGGGAATCGGCGAGAAGCTGGCTGCCGGGATCGATGCGATTCCAGCTGAAGACGCCGGGCTCCGACCAAATCCCCGTCTCAGGGCAAAACCTCGGCGCGCCCTCTTCGATGGCCTGCTCCAGCCCCTCGGGTTTGGCGGGACGCTCAGCGCGGCAAATGCGGTGATGGCGCTTCGAGCTCTCCTCGACCGCGCAGCCAAACCCCTCAAGCTCCGTCTTGAGGCGTGCGCCGCCCTTGTCCTTTGGCGCCAACGCGACCAGCGCCGCGCCCGGCGCCAGCGCCCGCAGCGCGAGCGCCAGCGCGCGGCGGCGCTCCAGCGCCCCCGGCGGCGCGAGCATGGTCATGGCGGCGAGCGAGGCTTCAGCTTGGTCTTCGAGCGCCGCGGCGCCGGGGACCAGCGGCGAGAATTGGATCGCGCCCGCGCCCGCCCCGGCAAGCTCCGCGGGCGGCGCGCCAAATACGCCTTCCCTGTTTTCCACTGTCATGGGCCGCTATTCCGCCGCCCGCGCGCTGGCCGGGCGGCGCGCCAACATCTCGCGCAAGAATTTGCCGGTGTAGCTGCCCTTGGCCTTGGCGATCTGCTCCGGCGTTCCCTCGGCGACGATCTCGCCGCCGCCGTCGCCCCCTTCGGGGCCAAGGTCGATCACCCAATCGGCGGTTTTGACGACTTCGAGATTATGCTCGATGACGACAATGGTGTTGCCCTGATCGACCAGCTCCTGCAGCACCTGCAAGAGCTTGGCGACGTCATGGAAATGCAGTCCGGTCGTTGGCTCGTCGAGAATATAGAGCGTTCGCCCCGTTGAGCGTTTCGACAGCTCCTTGGCGAGCTTGACGCGCTGCGCCTCGCCGCCGGACAGAGTTGTGGCCTGCTGGCCGACCTTGATATAGCCGAGGCCGACGCGCGCCAGCGTCGCCATTTTCTCGCGGATCGAGGGCGCCGCCTTGAACAGATCGGCCGCTTCCTCGACGGTCATATCGAGCACGTCGGCGATCGATTTGTGGCGGTATTTCACCTCCAGCGTCTCGCGGTCGTAGCGCTTGCCCTTGCAGACGTCGCAGGTGACATAGACGTCGGGCAAAAAATGCATCTCGATCTTGATGACGCCGTCGCCCTGGCAGGCCTCGCAGCGCCCGCCCTTGACGTTGAAGGAGAAGCGCCCCGGCTGATAGCCGCGCGCCTTCGCCTCGGGCAGTCCCGCGAACCATTCGCGGATCGGCGTGAAGGCGCCGGTATAGGTCGCCGGGTTCGAGCGCGGCGTGCGGCCGATCGGCGACTGGTCGATGTCGATCACCTTGTCGAGATGCTCCAGCCCGTCGATGCGCTCATGCGGGGCGGGATGCTCGGCCGCGCCGTTGAGTTTTCGCGCAACGGCCTTGTAGAGCGTGTCGACGACGAGCGTCGATTTGCCGCCGCCCGAGACCCCGGTGATGCAGGTGAACAGGCCGAGCGGGATCGAGGTCGAAACGTTTTTCAAATTGTTGCCGCTCGCGTTGACGATGTCGAGCGTGCGGGCGCGATTGAATTTGCGGCGCGGGCGGTAGGGGGCGACCTCGCGCGCGCCGGTGAGATATTGTCCCGTCAGCGAATTTGGATCGGCCAGAATCTCGGCGGGCGTTCCCTGCGCGACGATCTCGCCGCCATGAACGCCGGCGCCGGGCCCCACGTCGACGACATGATCCGCCGTTAAAATCGCATCCTCGTCATGCTCGACGACGATGACGCTGTTGCCGAGGTCGCGCAGGCGCCGCAGCGTTTCAAGCAGCCGCGCATTGTCGCGCTGATGCAGGCCGATCGACGGTTCGTCCAGCACATAGAGCACGCCGGTCAGCCCCGAGCCGATCTGCGAGGCGAGGCGGATGCGCTGGCTCTCTCCGCCGGAGAGCGTGCCGGCGCCGCGCCCGAGCGTCAGATAGTCGAGCCCGACGTCGATCAGGAAGGAAAGCCGCTCGCGGATCTCCTTCAGGATGCGGGCGGCGATCTCGCGCCGTTTCGGGTCGAGCTTTTCCCCAAGCGTCTCGAACCATTGGCTGGCGGCGCGCACGGAAAAGGCGGTGACGTCGCCGATATGGAGGCCTTCGATCTTGACCGCGAGGGCTTCGGGACGCAACCGCGCGCCATGGCAGACGCTGCAGGGCGTGGCGGTCATATAGCGGCCGATCTCCTCGCGCGACCATTCGCTTTCGGTCTCGCGATAGCGCCGCTCGAGATTGCGGATGACGCCTTCGAACGGCTTGTTCGTCTCATGCGAGCGATAGCCGTCCTCATAGACGAAGCGCACCGGCTCCTTGCCCGAGCCGTAGAACAGCGTTTCCCGGATCTCTTGCGGCAGGGAATCGAAACGAGCGTCGAGGCGGAACTTGAAGTGCTTCGCCAGCGCCTCCAGCGTCTGCATGTAATAGGGCGAGCTCGAGCGCGCCCAGGGCGCGATGGCGCCCTTGCGCAGGGTGAGTTTCGGGTCGGGGACGATCAGCTCCGGATCGACCGTCTGCTCGAAGCCGAGGCCGCCGCAATGCGGACAGGCGCCGAACGGATTGTTGAAAGAGAACAGCCGCGGCTCGATCTCGGGGATGGTGAAGCCGGACACCGGGCAGGCGAATTTGGCCGAGAAGGTGACGCGCTTCGCCTCGCCCTTTTCGTCGCGCTCGTCGGCATATTCGGCGATGGCGATGCCGTCGGCGAGCTCCAGCGCCGTCTCGAAACTGTCGGCGAGGCGCGGCGTGATGTCGGGCCGCACGGCGATGCGGTCGACCACGACGTCGATGTCATGCTTGAATTTCTTGTCGAGCGTCGGCGCGTCGGCGATCTCGTAAAACTGCCCGTCGATCTTGAGGCGCTGAAAGCCGCGCTTCATGAATTCGGCGATTTCCTTGCGATATTCGCCTTTCCGCCCGCGCACCACCGGCGCCAGCAGATAAAGCCGCGTGCGCTCCGGCAAAGCGATGACGCGGTCGACCATCTGGCTGACCGTCTGGCTCTCGATCGGCAGGCCAGTCGCCGGCGAATAGGGAATGCCGACGCGCGCGAACAGGAGCCGCATATAGTCGTAGATCTCGGTGACGGTGCCGACGGTCGAGCGCGGATTCTTCGACGTCGTCTTCTGCTCGATCGAGATCGCCGGCGACAGCCCGTCGATCTGGTCGACGTCGGGCTTTTGCATCATCTCCAGAAACTGGCGCGCATAGGCCGACAGCGATTCGACATAGCGGCGCTGGCCTTCCGCATAGATGGTGTCGAAGGCGAGCGAGGATTTGCCCGAGCCCGAAAGGCCGGTGAAGACGACGAGCCGATCGCGCGGGATCGTCAGATCGACGTTTTTGAGATTGTGCTCGCGCGCGCCGCGCACGACGATCGACCGCCCGGCGGCCGCCGCGGGGGCGCTCGCCGGGGTTGCGGCTTGCGGCGGCGCAGCCGTCTTTTGCGCCGGCCTTTTGGGCTTCAGCGCCTTTTGTTCGAGCGATTCGGGCTCACGCGCCTGCGGCGCAGACTTGCGCGAGACCGACCCCGCCTTTTTGCCGGCGGACGGCTTCGATGACTTCATGGATTCCGGTCTGACTTTGAGCAAGCGCAAGCGCGGCCGAGAGGGCCGCCTCTCGCGCGGAAGCTTGCGCGGAAGGTCGCGCCCTCCTGCTAATTTAGCGGGCTTCGCGCATTTTGCCATTGCAATTTGGCCAAATCCTGAAAGCCTTGCAAAAGCGCGGCGCCCGCCGCGCCGCCAAAAGACTCAAGAAGAAGAAAAACGGGAGGACAGGATGGTCGCGGTATCGGCAGGCGCGGAGCCGAGCGCTCCGGCGAAACCGTTCTACAAGGTCCTCTATGTGCAGGTCCTGTTCGGCATCCTGGTCGGCGCCCTGTTTGGTTGGCTTTGGCCGGAATATGCGACCGCGCCCTGGGTGAAGGCGCTCGGCGACGGCTTCATCAAGCTGATCAAGATGCTGATCGCGCCGATCATTTTCTGCACCGTCGTCGCCGGCATCGCCCATGTCTCGGACGCCAAGAAGGTGGGCCGCGTCGCCGTCAAGGCGTTGATCTATTTCGAGATCGTCTCGACCTTCGCGCTCGGCTTCGGACTGCTCATGGGCAATGTCGTGCGGCCCGGGGCGGGATTTTCGGGCAGCCATGGCGACGCGGCCGCGGCGATCGCCTTCGAGAAGCAGGGGGAGGGACATTCGACGGTCGACTTCCTGCTCGGGATCATTCCCGACAGCGTCGTCGGCGCCTTCGCCAAGGGCGACGTGCTGCAGGTGCTGCTGTTCGCCATTCTGTTCGGCTTCGCGCTGATGGCCCTCGGCGACCGCGGCAAGGTCGTGCTGCATGTGATTGACGAGGCGGGGCACGCCATCTTCGGCGTCATCAATATTGTGATGAAGCTCGCGCCGCTCGGCGCCTTTGGCGCGATGGCCTTTACCGTCGGCAAATATGGGCCGCAATCGCTTGGAAACCTCGCCGGCCTGATCGCCACCTTCTACGCGACGTCAGCGCTGTTCATTTTCCTCATTCTTGGGACAATCGCCCGCATCGCCGGCTTCAACATCTTCAAATTCCTCAATTACATCAAATCCGAACTCCTCATCGTGCTCGGCACCAGCTCCTCGGAGAGCGCCTTGCCGGCCCTGATGGAAAAGCTCGAACGGCTCGGCTGCTCGCGGCCGGTCGTCGGCCTCGTCGTGCCGACCGGCTACTCCTTCAATCTCGACGGCACCAATATTTACATGACGCTGGCGACGCTGTTCATCGCCCAGGCGCTCAACGTCGATCTGACCTTCGGGCAGCAGATGACCATTCTCATCGTCGCCATGCTGACCTCGAAAGGGGCGAGCGGCGTCACCGGCGCGGGCTTCGTCACGCTGGCGGCGACCCTCGCCGTGGTCAATCCGGCGCTCGTGCCGGGCATGGCGATCGTGCTTGGAATCGACAAATTCATGAGCGAATGCCGCGCGCTGACCAATATCATCGGCAATGGCGTCGCGACCGTTGTGATCTCCTGGTCGGAAGGCGAGCTCGATCGCGAAAAACTCAACTTGGCGCTCGGCAAGAATATCGATGTGAGCGACATCAAGACAGGCGTCGCCACCCCTTGAGGCGCCGTGTTTCGACGCAATGGACTTGCGCCGCATCGGCGCGGATGTTAGAACATAAGTGGAACATCTGGGCGGTCGCCGACTTCGCGCCAAAGGCTGCGTCGCATTTTGCGTGGAAATCGTATTTTATGTGGACGGATGCGTGATCGAGGGCCGGTTGCGGGGCGTTTCCGCTAAGATCATGCGACAAGCGAAATCTTAAATCGAGCGGGAGGGGTCGAACGCGGCGCCCCGCTTTGCAGGAGCGTCAGCATGGCGGGCAGCGTCAACAAGGTCATTCTCATCGGCAATCTCGGCCGCGATCCCGAAACGCGGCGGATGAATTCCGGCGACGCCGTCGTGAGCTTCAGCCTCGCCACCACGGATTCCTGGCGCGATAAGGCGACGGGCGAGCGGAAAGACCGCACCGAATGGCATAACATCGTGATTTTCAATGAAAATCTCGGCAAGATCGCGGATCAATATTGCAAGAAAGGCTCGAAGGTTTACGTCGAGGGCCAGTTGCAGACGCGCGAATATACCGACAAGGACGGCAATCAGCGCAAGGTGACGGAAATTGTGCTGCAGCGTTTTCGCGGCGAGCTGACGCTGCTCGACAGCCGCGGCGGCCGCAGCGAGGCCGAGGGCGATCGCGGCTTTGAGGATTCCTCGTCGAGTTTCGGGCGCTCCTCGCCGATGGAGCGCGCCCCTGAACGCCGGCCGGCGGCAGCCGGGGCGAGCCGCGTCGCCGACATCATTGACGACGACATTCCGTTCTAGGCGGAGTTGACCGCAGGTTAATCTGCTGTTTTGATGACGTTTTCTTGAGCTTGCGCGGCGCGCTGGCGTTTTGTCGTCCGGTCGATTAGGTTCGGCCGGCGCAGGCCGCGCGGCGCTTCGCCCGCTGGCCCTGATCTGCTCCCTTAACTCGCTCATTTTCTGGATTGGCTGCTTTGGCCGACAACGACGACACAGGGCCGGGCGCGCCCGGCTCCGATATCCGCCCGGTTTCGATTTCCGACGAAATGCGGCGCAGCTACCTCGATTACGCGATGAGCGTCATCGTCAGCCGCGCGCTGCCCGACGTGCGCGACGGGCTGAAGCCGGTGCATCGGCGCATCCTGTTCTCGATGCACGAGCAAAACCACACGCCCGACCGGCCTTACGTCAAATGCGCGCGCATCGTCGGCGACGTGATGGGCAAATATCACCCGCACGGCGACAGCGCCATTTACGATGCGCTGGTGCGCATGGCGCAGGGTTTTTCGATGCGCCTGCCGCTGATCGACGGCCAGGGCAATTTCGGCTCGGTCGACGGCGATCCGCCGGCGGCGATGCGCTATACCGAATCGCGTCTCGCGCGTCCGGCCATGGCGCTGCTCGAGGATATCGACTCCGACACCGTCGATTTTCAGGACAATTACGACGGCAAGGAGCGCGAGCCGGTCGTTCTGCCGGCGCGCTTTCCCAATCTTCTCGTCAATGGCGCGGGCGGCATCGCCGTCGGCATGGCGACCAATATTCCGCCGCATAATCTTGGCGAGGTGATCGACGCGGTCATCGCCCTGATCGACAATCCGGAGCTCACCATCGAGGAGCTGATGGCCTATGTGCCCGGCCCCGACTTTCCGACGGGCGGCGCCATTCTCGGCCGCACCGGCATCCAGTCGGCCTATCTCACCGGACGCGGCTCGGTTCTGACGCGGGCCAAGGTCGAGGTCGAAACCTTGCGCAAGGAGCGCGAGGCGCTGATCGTCACCGAGATCCCTTATCAGATCAACAAATCGAGCCTCGTCGAGAAAATCGCCGATCTCGTGCGCGAAAAACGCGTCGAGGGGATCTCTGACCTTCGCGATGAATCCGATCGCGACGGCATGCGCATCGTGATCGAACTGAAGCGCGACGCCGTCGCCGAGGTCGTCCTCAACCAGCTCTGGCGCTATACGGCCCTGCAGTCGAGTTTCGCCTGCAATATGATCGCCTTGAACGGCGGCCGGCCGGAAATGCTGACGCTGAAGGATTTTCTGACGGCTTTCGTCGATTTCCGCGAGGAGGTCGTCACAAGGCGCACCAAATATCTGCTCGGCAAAGCGCGCGACGCCGCCCATCTTCAGGTCGGCCTCGCCATCGCCGTCGCCAATATCGACGAGGTGATCCGGCTGATCCGCAGCTCGGCCGACGCCGCCGCCGCGCGCGAAGCGCTGATGGCGCGCAGCTGGCCGGCGCATGACATGGCGCCGCTCGTTCTGCTGATCGCCGATCCGCGCCACATCCTGTCGGAGAACGGCGAATGCCGTCTCTCCGAGGCGCAGGCGCGGGCGATTCTCGAATTGCGGCTGCAAAGGCTAACTGCGCTCGGCCGCGAGGAAATCGCCGAAGCCCTGAACAAGCTCGCCGTCGAAATCGCCGACTATCTCGAAATCCTGCATTCGCGCGAGCGGCTTTTCTCCATCGTCAAGGAGGAGATGCTGGCGGTCAAGGCCGCCCATGCGACGCCGCGGCGAACCATCATCCTCGACAGCGCGACCGGCGTCGACGATGAGGATCTGATTCAGCGCGAGGACATGGTCGTCACCGTCTCGCACCATGGCTATGTCAAGCGCGTGCCGCTCGCGACCTACCGCGCGCAAAGGCGCGGCGGCAAGGGGCGATCGGCAATGCAGACCCGCGACGAGGATTTCGTCGCAAGGCTGTTCGTCGCCTCGACCCATGCGCCGGTGCTGTTCTTCTCCTCGGCGGGACAGGTCTATAAGGAGAAAGTCTGGCGGCTTCCGCTCGCCGCCCCGCAGGCGCGCGGCAAGGCGCTCGTCAACATGCTGCCGCTCGAACAGGGCGAGCGCATTACGACCATCATGCCGCTGCCGGAAGAGGAAGACGCCTGGGCGACGCTTGACGTGATGTTCGCGACGACGCGCGGCACCGTCCGGCGCAACAAGCTGTCCGATTTTGCGCAGGTCAATCGCGCCGGCAAGATCGCCATGCGGATCGACGAGGGCGAAGAGATCGTCGACGTCCAGATCTGCGGCGAGGACGCCGACGTCCTGCTGACCACCGCCAAAGGTCAGTGCATCCGCTTTCCCGTCACCGACGTCCGGGTGTTCAAGGGGCGCGATTCGATGGGCGTGCGCGGCATTTCGCTCAGTGAAGGAGACCGCGTCATTTCGCTGGCGATCTTGCGCCACACCGAGGCCGACAGCGGCGAGCGCATCGCCTATCTCAAAATGCGGCGCGCCGTCGCGGGCGAAGCCTCCGCCGAGGCGGGAGCCGAGAGCCCCGCCGACGCGCAAGGGGAGGACGGCGCCGAGGATGCGGGACCGCAGAGCCTCAGCCCCGACCGCTACGCCCGCATGTCGGCCGACGAACAGATCATCCTGACTCTGTCGAGCAATGGCTACGGCAAGCGCACGTCGTCTTATGAATATCGCATCACCGGACGTGGCGGCAAAGGCATCGTCGCCATGGTGGTCAATCCGCGCAACGGCCTTCTCGTCGCCTCGATGCCGGTCGAGGACGGCGACGAAATCATGCTGGTGACCAATGGCGGCCAACTGATCCGCTGCCCGGTCGAAGGCATTCGAGTCGCCGGCCGCGGAACGCAGGGCGTCATCGTGTTCAACACCGGCGCCGACGAGCAGGTCGTGTCGGTCGAGCGGATCACCGAGGAGGACGCGGCGCGGGGCGAGACGGAAGAAGGCGAGCCGTCTTCCGATCCCTCCACGGAGCCGGGAGAGGCCTAGCATCATGCCGAAAAGTTGCAGACTTTTCGGATGAACATGATGCGTTGAGACAAAAACATCATGCCGAAAAGTTGCAGACTTTTCGGATGAACATGACGCGTTGAAACAAAGACATCATGCCGAAAAGTTGCAGACTTTTCGGATGAACATGATGCGTTGAGACAAAAACATCATGCCGAGAAGTTGCAGACTTTTCGGATCGACATGATGCGTTGAACGACAGCGAGAGGCGGCGGTCAGTTTGGGCGGAGCAGAGCGACTCATGGCGATCAGAAGGCGCCGCGCGCGTCTGTCGCTGCCCAAAAGCCGCGACGAGATCCGCGATCCGCTGTTGTCGATCCTGACCCTTCTGCTGATTGCGCTGATTTTCATCGTGGTGCCGCTTCATGCGGCGGGCGCGATCTCGGCGGAGGGCTACGGATTCGTCGTCGTCCTGTTGCTGGCAAGCTGCGCGCTGACCCAATCACGGCGCTGGTCGGTGATCGTCGCGCTCCTCTTCGGCATTGGCGTCGCGGCCGCGGCGATCGTCCTCCGATCGAACTCGCCCTCTTTCGTCGATCTTTATCTCGACGCCGTCGCCACGCTAATCATTGACGCCGTGCTGATCGTCGTCGTCACGCAGGCGGTGTTTGCGCCGGGCAAGATCACCATTCACCGCATCAATGGCGCGGTGCTCTTGTATCTGACGATCGGCATGACCTTCGCCGGACTGTTTACGGTGGTCGCCCTTGCGTCGCCCGGCGCGATCTCAAACCTCGACGCAACCGAAATGCGCGGCCTTGCCAGCCGCGTGATCTATTTCAGCTTCACGACGCTGACATCGGTCGGCTATGGCGACATCGTCCCGGTGCATCCGGTTGCTCGCTCGCTCGCCAATCTTGAAGCGATTGTCGGCCAGCTATTTCCGGCGACGCTTCTCGCCCGCCTCGTCACGCTCGAACTGTCCGAACGCTCCAGCAGATCTTGAGCGCCGAGCCGCCGATCAGTTGCGCCGGCCCGTCCGGATCTGATAGCCGCCGTCCTGCGCTCTCGTAAAAATCTCGTCGACTTGCGGATGGCGCACCGGATCGCCCGACGTGTCGGGCAGCAGATTCTGCTCCGAGACATAGGCGATATATTCGGTCTCGGCATTCTCCGCAAAGAGGTGGTAGAAGGGCTGATCCTTGCGCGGGCGGACTTCTTCCGGAATGGATTGCCACCATTCGTCGGTATTGGAGAAGACCGGATCGACGTCATAGATCACGCCCCGGAAAGGATATTTCCGGTGCTTGACGACCTGTCCTATGCCGAATTTCGCAACAAGAGGCTTCATGAAATCACGTCCGCGGCAAAATCGACGCCGGTGCGGCCCATCGGGCGCCAGAGCGGATCATCCGGACCTCATTTCGGTACCCGGCGCCGCCGCTGATGTCAATTGGACCCGCGCCTACGGGACCGGTCGCTCATGAGCTTTCAAAACCTTCCGCCCGAATTGTTGACCAATGCGGAAATGGGCGAAGCCGATCGGCTCACCATCGCCTCCGGCACGCCGGGCTATCAACTGATGGAAAACGCCGGCGCCGCTGTCGCCGCCGAGGCCGCGCGGCTGTCGCCGAAGGGCGGCCGGATCGCCGTGTTGTGCGGCCCCGGCAACAATGGCGGCGACGGTTTCGTCGCGGCGCGGCTCCTCAAGGCGCGCGGCTTTTCCGTGACGCTCGGCTTGCTTGGGCCGCGCGAGGCGCTGCATGGCGACGCCGCGACCGCTGCGGCTGCGTGGGATGGCGACGTCTCGGCGCTTGAGGCGCTCGATCTCGAAAGCGCAGATGTTGCGATTGACGCGTTGTTTGGCGCCGGCATCGCGCGCGATCTCGACGGGGCGGCGCGCGACGCCGTGCTCCGCCTCAATGAGTGGTCGGCGCGGCGCAGGAAGCCGGCGCTCGCGGTCGACGTGCCCTCGGGCCTCGATGGAACCAGCGGTGAGATTCGCGGCGTCGCCGTGCGTGCGGCGCGCACCATCACCTTCTTCCGCCGCAAGCCCGGCCATCTACTTTTGCCCGGACGCATCTGCTGCGGCGAGACCGTCGTGGCCGATATCGGCATCAGGGCGGAGGCGCTCGCGGCGATCGCCCCGAAAACGGCGGCGAATGGACCGCAGCTCTGGGGCCGCCTGCTGCCGTTTCCGTCCATCGAGGGACATAAATATTCGCGCGGCCATGCGCTTGTCCTGTCCGGCTCGCTGGCGCACACCGGGGCGGCGCGGCTTGCGGCAAGGGGCGCGCTGCGCGCCGGGGCGGGGCTCGTCACGGTCGCGACCCCGCGCGACGCGCTGGCGGTCCACGCCGCGGCGCTGACCGCTATCATGACAACGCCCTGTGACGGGCCCGAGGAACTGGCGGCGATTCTCGCCGACAGGCGCAAGAACGCGCTCGTGCTCGGTCCTGGACTTGGCGTCGGCGCCGCGACGCGGGCCCTCGTGACGACCGCGCTCGCGGCCGCAACGGCCGATCCCTCGCCCCGCGCGATCGTGCTCGACGCCGACGCTCTGTCGAGCTTCAAGGGCGCGGCGGCCGAACTCGGGCAGGCGATCCGCGCCTCAGGCGCGCCGGTCGTTCTGACGCCCCATGACGGCGAATTCGCGCGGCTGTTTGACGGCGCCTCGCCCGACGACGCCGATCGCTATGCCGGGCCCCGCCTCCAGCCCGAGGCCGCGTGCGAGGCGCTCAAAAACCTGCGCTCCGGCTCGAAGCTCACGCGGGCGCGGGCTGCGGCGGTGCTGACCGGCGCCGTCGTGCTGCTGAAAGGCCCCGACACCGTCGTCGCCGATCCGGATGGGCGCGCGACGATCGACGATCTCTCGCCGCCCTGGCTCGCCACCGCCGGCTCGGGCGATGTTCTCGCCGGCATGATCGGCGGCCTGTGCGCGCAAGCTATGCCGCCCTTCGAGGCGGCCTCCGCCGCCGTCTGGCTGCATGGGGCGGCGGCGCGCCAATTCGGCGTCGGGCTGATCTCCGAGGATTTGCCCGAATCGCTGCCCGCCGTCCTGCGCGCTCTCTACGACAGTCTGGGTCTCGGCCCGCTCTAAAGACCGCCGCGCGCGATCAAGCACAATTGTCTCCACTTTGCCGGTTTTTGCGGAAAGGATTGCAAAAGCCCCGCGGCAGGGGACATTTGGAACCCCGATGCGCGCACCGAACGAGATCGATTTCTGGCGCGGCTTCGCTCTCGTCACGATTTTCATCAATCATATCCCAGGGCTTTATTTCGAGCGCTTCACCTTCCGCAATGTTTCGCTGTCCGACTCGGCCGAGCTGTTCGTGTTTCTGGCCGGCGTCGCGCTGCGCAAGCTCGTCGACGGACCGATCGCGGGGCTCAAGCCGGGCGCTGTGGTGTTCCGCCTCGAGGGCCGGGCGCTGAATGTCTATGTCGCGCAGACGGTGATCACCGAAGTCGCAATCGCCCTGTTGGCCGCCGCTTCGCTCCTGCTTGACGCGCCCTTCATGATCGATTGGCACAATGCGTCGGCTGTTTTCAATCAGCCGGTAGAGGCCCATATCGGACTGGTGCTGCTGACGCATCAGCTGGGCTATTTCAACATTCTGCCGCTCTATGTCGTGCTGATGTTCATCGCGCCGCTCATCGCCCTGACGCAACGCTACGCGCCGGCGGCGCTCGCGCCGGCATCCGTCGCAATCTATACATTCGCGCTGATCTCCGGGATTAATTTTCCAACCTGGCCGATCGAGGGCACCTGGTTTTTCAATCCGCTGAGCTGGCAGTTTATCTATTGCCTCGGCTTCATCCTCGGCGGCGCGGACGGGCTCGGCGGGTTTGCCCGGCGCCACAGGCAGAGCCTGCGCCGGCTCGCCATCCCGATCGTCGCGGCGGGCGCGGTTCTGGCGATGATGAATTTCTCGCCGAGCCCGATATCGGTGCCGCAGCCGAAGCTTCTCTTTATGTTCGACAAGACGTTTCTGTCGCCCGCCCGTCTTATTCACAGTCTAGCTTTGACTGCGCTTTTCGCGGGCGCCTATGCAACGATCGAGCGCTGGTCTCCAGCCGGGGGAAAATTTCTTTCTCTACTTGGGCGAAACTCGCTGAATGTATTCTGCGCCGCATCGCTGCTCAGCCTCATTTGCCAGATAGTTCGCTTTGTCTATGGCGGACATGTTGCAACCGATGCGCTGATCGTTATCCTCGGACTGACAGTCATGGGACTTGTCGCATGGGCTTCGGAATGGCGCGCAAGACTACCGGCGGATCGGCCCGCGCGGGCGCGCTAGCGGCGCTGGTCTGCTTCGCGCCGCTCGCGCAGGCGCAGGATGCGCCGTCTTCCGTCGCGCCGGTCGCGCACTCTGGTGCGGCCGCTCCTCCTGCGATGGTCGCGCCGCCGCTCAGCGCGTCCTGCGACGTCCCGGCGTCCGATCTCGCCGGTCCGATCGCCCTGCCGAATTTTACCGCGGCGCTGCAAAAGCGCGAAACGGTCACGATCCTCGCGATCGGCTCGTCCTCGACCGCCGGGACGGGCTCCTCCAACGCGGCCAAGACCTATCCCTCGCAGCTCGAAGCCATCCTTGAAAATACGTTCAAGGGCGAGGACGTCATCATCATCAATCGCGGCCTGCCGGGGGAGGTGGCGGAGAGCACGGCCGAACGCATCAAGAGCGAGGTCGCGCTGAAAAAACCCGATCTCGTCTTGTGGCAGACAGGCACCAATGACGCGCTGGCGCGAGTCCCCGCCAGCGATTTCGCGGCGACGGTTCGCTCGACCGTTCAATGGCTCAAGGACAACCAGACCGACGTCGTCCTGGTCGGGCTGCAATATGCGCCGCGGCTGGTCCGCGACAGCAATTATGCCGAGATCCGCGACGCCCTAAAGCGCGTCGCGGCGGAAGAGAACGTCCTCTATGTCAGCCGCTACGACGCCATGCGCTTCATCGCGCAGACGCGCGCCAATCTTCATCTGATGGCGCAGGACGGATTTCATCTGAATGATCTTGGCTACCAATGCATGGCGGAGCATGTCGCCCATGCGCTGATCGTCAGCCTGTTCATGAAAAAGGTGCGTCCCACCGAGAATTGAAAATCCCGCCGGTCCTGCCGTCGCGCCCGTCACGGCGCAAGCCGCCGTTCGCCGAGCGCGCGAGCCAGGGCCGCAAAACCCTCGATATCGATCTCCTCGGCGCGCGCGGTCGGATCGACGCCGGCGGCGGCAAGGATCGCGGCGGCGTCGTCCGCCCCGAGCGATTTCAGCGATTGCCGCAGCATCTTGCGCCGCTGCCCGAAAGCCGCCTGCGTCACTAGCGACAGCAGCCGCGCTTCGCAGGCTAGGGGAGCCGCGCGCGGGCGAAGCTCGACCACGCTCGACGTCACCTTCGGCGGGGGCGTGAAGGCGGATGGCGACACATCGAACAGGATGCGGGTTTCGCAGCGCCAGTTGCACAATACGGCGAGACGGCCATAGGCGGCGCGCTGCGCCGGCGTCGCGACGATCCGCTCGGCGACCTCGCGCTGAAACATCAAGATGAGGCGGTCGAACCAGGGCGGCCATGGCTCGCTTTCGATCCAGCGCGTCAGCAGCGCGGTCGCGACATTGTAAGGAAGATTGGCGCAGATGCGGGCGGGACGGGCGTCCCCCGCCAGAGCCGCGACATCGGCGCCGAGCGCATCGCCGGCGATAATCTCGAGACGGCCGGGATAATGATCCGCGATCTGCCGCAGCGCCGGCAGGCAGCGCTCGTCGCGCTCGATGGCGATCACTTTGCGCGCGCCCTCCGTGAGCAGCGCGCGGGTTAATCCCCCGGGACCCGGGCCGACTTCAAGAATCAGCGCGGCGTCCTGCGGTCCCGCGGCGCGGGCGATGCGGCCAGTCAGATTGAGGTCGAACAGAAAATTCTGCCCGAGCGATTTTTTTGCGTCGAGGCCGAACGCCGCGACGATCTCACGCAAAGGGGGCAGATCGTCGGTCTCGCCGGACATCAGCTTGAAAGAGCCCGGCGCGCGAGCCGGCCGGCAAGTTTCAGCGCGGCGATGAGGCTCGAGGGATCGGCGACGCCCTGACCGGCGATGCCGAAGGCCGTGCCATGATCTGGGGAGGTCCGGATGAAAGACAGGCCGAGCGTCACATTCACGCCATGGTCGAAAGCGAGCGTCTTGATCGGAATCAGCGCCTGATCGTGATACATGGCGATCGCGACGTCATAGCTCTCGCGCGCCTTGGCGTGAAACATGGTGTCTGCAGGATGCGGGCCGCTGACGCAGACGCCCGCCTCGCGCAGGGCTGTAAGCGCCGGGGCGATGATGTCGATCTCCTCGCGTCCCATGGCCCCGCCCTCGCCGGCGTGGGGATTGAGCCCGGTAAAGGCAAGCCGCGGCCGCGCGACGCCGAACCTCTGCTGAAAGTCATCCGATACGATTTGGCCGGTCCGGATCAGCAACTCCGTCGAGAGGCGCCCCGGAACGTCCTTCAAGGCGATATGGATCGTCGCCGGGACGACGGCGAGTTCAGGCGACCACAGCAGCATCACGGGAAGAACCTTGCGTCCCGTGAGGCGCTCGGCCAGAACCCCGAGAAATTCCGTATGCCCCGGATGCGCGAAGCCGGCGCGATAAAGAATCTCCTTGGCGATCGGATTGGTGACGACCGCCGCCGCCTCGCCGCGCGCGACAAGGTCGACGCAGGTCTCGATCGAGGCGATCGTCGCCGCCGCATCGTCCGGATGCGGCTTTCCGGGAGCGCCTTTGACGCCGCCTTTCGAATCGAGCACGGGCAGCGAGCGGGAGAACGCTTCGAGCGCCTCCGCGGCGGAGGCGACCCGCGCGATAGGCGCCTCAATGCCAAGGCTGCGCGCGAGGGCGCCGAGATGGTCCGCCTCGGCGGCGATCACAAATGCCGGCGCCTCGGGATCCTCGCGCGTCAGCCGCCAGGCCTTCAGCGCGAGTTCGGGGCCTATCCCTGAGGGATCGCCGCGGGTCAGCGCGATCAAAGGTTTTGCCGGTCGAGGCGCATCTATCATGTGACGGGCGCCCTTTGACCTGATTTGCGCTGTCCTCGAGCGCGCCAGATCCCGGGCGACCGCAGGCGCGCCTTCCCCGACTTCAGGGCGTGGATTTCACAATGACGGCTCGATCGCGCAATTCCTTGAGACGGCGCTCCCCGTCCTCCTGAATATGCGCGGCGAGCAGTTTTTGCGCGATCGTCTGACGGATTGCCGTATCGTCCTTGGCCGGGCCGCGCGCGCAGACGGCCACCATCTCAAGACCGGATGTCGAGCGTTGCGGCGGCGTTAAACGTCCGATCGCCGTCTTGTCGAGCAATTGCCGGAGCTGTTCGCCAAGCTCATGCGAGCTGCGCGTCAACTGGTCGCGCACGGTGACGTCGTTCAGCGTGCGCGCCATCTCCGCGCCGCTCTTGCAATCGGTGAAACGGCTGCGCAGCTGCTCGGCCTCCTTGGATCGGGCGGCGAGGATCGCGGGCGTCGTTCCAATCGGCAGCGTAAAGATGATTTGCTGCACGGTATAGGAGGTGCCGGCGGCGGCCT
This sequence comes from Methylocella silvestris BL2, assembly GCF_000021745.1. Lineage (NCBI taxonomy): Bacteria > Pseudomonadati > Pseudomonadota > Alphaproteobacteria > Hyphomicrobiales > Beijerinckiaceae > Methylocella > Methylocella silvestris. The sequence goes on along the minus strand of NC_011666.1, from coordinate 2,407,489 downwards.
TGCCGCCCTGCTTTTCAAGCTCGGCGCGCACCTGCGTCTCGCTCGCCTCGACGCCCTTGTTCAGCGCCTGCACCAGAACGGTGAAGGCAAGATTGGCGCGAAAATAGGATTTGAACTGGTCCTCGGAGACGCCGGCGGCCTGGAGCGCGGAGAGCAGCGCCTGCGGCTGCAAATTCATTTCCGTCGCCGTCTTGACGATCTGCTGCGAAATATCGGCGTCGCGCGGATTGACGCCATATTTCTCGGCCTCATGAATTTGCAGGCGGTCCCTGAACAGACTCTCGATCGCCGCCTCGCGGGTCGCCGGCTTGCGCAGCACGCGCAGCAGCTTCATGCGCTGGTCGATGTCGATATTCGTGATCGGATCGCCGTTGATGCTGGCGACGATGGCCTGGGCATGGACGGGACAAGCGGCGGCGAAGGGCGCCGCGGCGACAACCGCGGCAAAGAGGCGCGCTTTCAGAAGAACGCCCGCATAAGCGCCGGCCTTACGCACTTCGGTCATTCTCCGCAGTTCTCCCTGTTTTGTTCGATCGCGGCTTTTCGGACCGCTTAAGATTCTGCGGCCGATCAGGCGACCGCGCCGCATCGTTGCGTTGAAACATGTTGGGTTGGGAAAAGGCAGTCAATTCTGGACCGGTCAATAATTCAGGCCGTCGAGGTTGCTCGTATTGCTGAAAGTCTGGCTGAGCTTGATCTGGCCCAGCGTGCGCAGCTCCAGCTGAACCAGCACGGTCTGATTGCGCGTCAGGCCGCCATTGCCATTATCCTGATAGACGGAGGAAAAATTGACCGAGAGGGTGGTGCAATCGTCCTGATAGCCGGCGCCGAGGCCGAAGGCGGCGATGGCGAAGGGGCCGGGATTTGTGAAGCCGACGAGCGAGGCGGGATAGAACTGGCGGCTCATGTCGAAGGTGATGTTGCCTTGAGCCCAATAATTGTCGCTGACCTTATAGCGGCTGTTGAAGGCGAGGCCCTGGCGGCGGACATAATAGCCGATCTCAGGCTGCGCCTGGTAATTCGCGTATTGAATTCCGCCCGTCCAGGCGCCGAGGTTATAAGTTCCGACGACGTCGATGCGTCTTGGCGCAAAACCGTTGACGTCGAAGCGGCCCTTCGTCGTCAGCGCGAAGGCCGAACTTGGCGCAACCGTGACGGCGCCGACATAGTCCGACAGGCGCGTGTCGAGGCCGGAGCTGAGGCCGACATTGGCGGCGTCGGGGGTCGCATAGGCGTTGGTGCCGGCGAGCTGATAGGACTGGCCGCCAATGACATTGATGTAGCCGCCCTCCTGGAAATTCAGCGTCGCCTGTCCGCCGTAATTGGCTCTCGTGCCGGTTTCGAAGCGGTCGTAGCCTGAATATTTGTCCCATTGGAACAGCGAGGCCTCGTCGAAAACGAGGCTCTGCGCGTCGAGGTTGGCCTGCCCATAAGAGCCGATCTGATTATTCGGCCGCGCGATGATCTGGCCGATCGGCGTCACGCTCACCGAGCCGAAGCTCGTTTTTGCGAAGAAGGGATAGCGATACTCGAAGCCGACGCCGGGGTTCAGGGCGCCGAAGGCGGCGTCTTGCGTGTTCTGCAGGAAGGGCAGCTGCGCTGAATTGTATATCGCCGAAGATCCTGCCGAAGAGGCGAAGCCGAACGAGCCGGTCGTGGTCAGGTCGAGAATTTCGCCATTGACTCGCGTGAAGGCGAAGGGCGTCCAGACTTCGCCGACCGGGTCGATGTATTGGCGTTTCCATGACACGTCGAGGGACGCGCGCGTGTAGATCCCGGCGATGCCGCGCAGAAGGCATGTGCCGGCGACGCGACCGGGAACGTAATTGGTGCAGGCCGGATAGAGCGAGAAGGCGTTGTCGAGCACCTGCGTGCCGACCGACTGGAAGCTCGCGGTCGCAGCGGAAAGGCTCGCCAGATTGAAATCCGCTTCGATCTGTCCGCCAATTCCATAGGAACTGGCGGGGTCGACGTCGAAGGTCCTGTTGTAGTCGAAGACGGGGTAGGCGGCGGTCTGCTGCGGCTGGATGTCATGCGAGGAGAGGCCCTCGAAACGATATCCGCGCAGGTCGAAATAGCCGCGGTCCTGGCCGATCAGATAGGCCGTCGTCGTCGTCTCGTTGATGTAATTCGACGAGAGCGTCTGGCTCGGGATGTTGTAATCGTTGAGGAACCATTTGTCCGACAGCACGATGAACTGCCAGCCGAACTTCCAATGGTCGGCGATCTGCACCTCGCCCTTGCTTTCGAGCGAGCCGCGCATCCTGATATCGGCCGCGCCCCAGGGCGACACGGGGAAGGCGGATTTTTCCAGCTGGTCGATTCCATTGGCGCGAATGTAATATTCGCCGTGCTCAAGCCGCTGGCGCCATTCGCCGCTCGCCAGGAAGCCCTGTTTTGACAGATATGTCGGCGTGAAGGTGATGTCGTAATCCGGCGCGAGCGCCCAGAAAATCGGCACGCCGAAGCCATAGCCCAGCGCCGATTTCGTCACGAGACTCGGCATCAGCACGCCGGATTTGCGCGTGACCGAGGGATCGGGCGAGGAGAAATACGGCATGTAGACGACCGGCATGCCGAACAGCTCGACGGTCGCATTCTCGTAATAGAGCATCTGCTCGTCGTTTTTGTGGATGATGCGCTTGGCGCGCACCCGCCACAGCGGCGGACGGTCATAATTCGATCCGCAGGCGGCGCAGGCCGTATAGGTGCCCTTGGTGAAGACCGTGGTGTCTTCATTGATGCGTTCGGCGAAGGGGGCGCTGAAATAGGTCTTGTCGGTCGTCTCGATGCGCAGGCTGTGGATGAAGCCGTCGCGGAAGTCATCGGTCAGATCGAAATAATCGCCGTAAAGGATCGTCCCGTCGGCTTCGGTGCGTTTGGCATGCCCCTCCGCGACGACGCGCCCGCTGTTGCGGTCAAGTGTGACGCGATCGGCCTCGAGCAGACGGCCTTTGTAATAGACGCGCGCCGAGCCCACGGCGGAGACTGTGTTCTTGACTTCGTCCTGACGCAGCTCGTCCGCCTCGACCACCATCTTGTTCGGATCGGCCGGGGCCGCAGGCGCAGCCTTTGCCGCGGGATTGGCGGGGGATGTCTTGGCTGGGGGCGCCGCCGATTGTGCGGCCGCGGCGGTCGGCATGGAAAGGGCGAGGCCCGCGACGCCAAGCCCGGCGAGGCAGAGCGCCGCCAGCCGGAGCGCGGCGCGGGCAAGAGCGCGAGCGCCAACGGCCTCTGCGGCGGCTTTCGGAGCGCCGCCAAGGCCGGTTGGAAGAGCCGCGACACTGTTGGGGCAAAAACGCCGCCCCATCACCCATCCTCCTGATTCAACAAGGCGAGCGCGCCAAGCATGCTCGCGATAACGGCAGGCGACCAGGCGGCCACGGGGGCGCTGACAAGGCCCGCGCCGCCGAGGTCGCCGACCAGCTTGGTCGCCACATAAAGCACGAAGCCAGCCGCCACGCCACCGCCAACCATTTTCTCGATTCCACCAAATCGGAAAAACCTTAAGGAAAAGGCCGCAGCGATCAGAACCATCGCGACGAACAGCAGCGGTCGCGCCAAAAGCGATTGAAATTGCAGCTTATACGCCGTGGAGTCGAGTCCCGCCCTGTCGGTTTGACGCCGCGCGGCGTCAAGGTCCCAAAATGCGACAGATTGCGGCGAGATCGGTCCCCGCGCCACCTGGGCCGGGGTCAGGTTCGAGGCGAGCAGATAAACGCTGGTCTCGATCGTCTCTTCGCCCGGCATGAGGATGCGCGCCTGCTCGAAGCGCCACACCCCGTCGCTCAATTGCGCGTGTTCCGCCTCGACCTCAGCCTCAAACTTATCGTGATCGTCATAGATATAGACGGTCGGCTTTGTCAGGCGCGAACCGTCGCGCGACATAGTTCTCGCCTTGATAATAGCGTCGCCATCGACGCTTTTCTGCCGGATCCAGATATCGGCGTCGGCGTTCTGCTGCGTCAGGCGGCCGAAGATCTCCACCTCGATCTTGTCGGCGCGCTGCTTCATGGCGGCAGAGACGGGGTTGAAGAGCATGACGGAGCCGATCCCGATGACGATCGCGATCGCGATCGGCGGGACGAGAAAGCCCCAGACCGAGACGCCGACGGCGCGGGCGATCAGGAGCTCCAGCTTGCGGGTAAGGTCAAGAAAGGCGGCCATGGAGCCGCAGAGAACGCAAAAAGGCATCAATTGCTCAGAAGCGGACGGCGCTCTCAGCATCGCCAGCAGGGCGACCGACCGCGGCGAGGCGTCGGGGAGGTCGGTGGTGCGGCGCAGCATCTCGACGAAATCGACGACGAACACCATGCCGCAGATCGTCACGAAGACCGCGAGGATCAGCGTCAGGAAGCGCGCCGAAAAATAGCGGCCGAGGGTCCAGCCGATCATCGACGCGACGGCCCCGCGGCGAGACGACGCGCCGGCGCCTGCCGCCTGAAAACGGCGCGGCCAGAAGCGTTTGCGGAAACGGTCATGCTCGACATCATGAAACTCAAATCCCGTACGCCCCGCACGCTCTAGCTACACCGCCCATAGCCTGGCCGCTAGGGCCCGCTCCGGCGCAGCGCAGGATTTCGCGCCCGCGTGGCCTTCCCATCACAGAATGCCGGCGTCTCGCGAGGGGGCGGCGCCCGACTCCAACAACCTGATCCTCGCGGCATTTTTTCGGCGGGCGGAGTCCGCGCCGCGAGGGCCGGCGCCCGCCATGCGCCTTTCCGGCGCCTAAGGCGATTAACAAATTTGCGATCCTGACCTGACAGGGGCGATGCTTTTTTGATAAGCACGTGATGCCGAAGGGTCGAGGCGGGCGCAAGCTTTGCCGCGAGGGAGCATGACGCCGAAACAGGGAGCCGACTTTCGCGCAGCGTCCTGACCGCGTCGTCGCGCTATTCAAGCAAGGACATCGGATCGAAGACGCCGGAGGGATCGCCGCCTGTCTTGAACCGAAATCGTCCCTGTCCAGTCCGTTTTTTGAGGATCACATGCCGCCATCCGTAAAAATTCAGTTCGCGCCTTTGGACAAGCTGGCGTTGGCCGCGCCCGGCGCGAGCGGAGCCCCGAGCGATTCGGCCAAATCGGCGCAAACGCTGGTGATCTTCGCCGGGCCCGATCTGAAGCTCGGGGCGGCAACGCTGAAGCTTATCGGCGCGGAGGCGGAGGCGCTGATCCGGCGCGGCGCGGCCACGGCCAAATTCAAGGGAAAAGTCTCCTCGGCGCTGGATCTGATCGCGCCGGCGGGCATTGCCGCCGACCGGCTGCTGGTGATCGGCGCGCCAGGCGAGGAGGCCGCCGAGCAGAAGACGCCCGAGGCCGGCAAGCCTGAGGCGGCGGCTCCCGCGAAACCGGCAGCCCCGCCGACCCTCTCCGATTACGCCAACCTCGGCGGCGTCGTCGGCGGCAAGCTTGGACGCGGCGCCGCGGCGACGATTGTGTTCGACCTGCCGCGCGCCCCCGAGGACGCCGCGGCGGCGGCGGCGGAATTCGCGCTTGGCCTGCAACTGCGCGACTATCGCTTCGACCGCTACAAGACCAAGAAAAAGGACGACGCCGACGAGAATGGCGTCAGCGAGATCGTCGTCGCGCTTGCCGATCCCGAGGCGGCGCGTGAAAAGGCCGCAGGCCGGGAAGCGGTCGCCGCGGGCGTCATCACCGCCCGTTCGCTGGTCAATGAGCCGGCCAATATTCTCTTTCCCGAAGAATTCGCCGCGCGCGCCAAGGAGCTCGAAAAGCTGGGCGTCGAGGTCGAGATTCTCGACGAGCCGGCGATGCAGGCGCTCGGCATGGGCGCCCTGCTCGGCGTCGGTCAGGGCTCGTCGAGGCAAAGCCGGGTCGTCGTCATGCGCTGGCGCGGCGCCGGCGAGGGCGGCGACTCGAAGCCGATCGCCTTCGTCGGCAAAGGCGTCACCTTCGACACCGGCGGCATTTCGATCAAGCCGGCCGCCGGCATGGAGGACATGAAGGGCGATATGGCCGGCGCCGCCTGCGTCGTCGGGCTGATCGAGGCGCTTGCCGCGCGCAAGGCCAAGGTCGACGCCATCGGCGCCATTGGCCTCGTCGAGAACATGCCGGGGCCGGACGCGCAGCGTCCGGGCGACATCGTCAAATCCATGTCGGGCCAGACCATCGAAATCATCAACACCGACGCGGAAGGGCGCCTCGTGCTTGGCGACGTGCTCTGGTATGTGCAAGACCGCTTCAAGCCGAAATTTATGATCGACCTTGCGACCTTGACCGGCGCCGTGCTCGTCGCGCTCGGCCAAGAGCACGCGGGGCTCTTCACCAATGACGACGACCTTGGCGAAAAGCTCCTCGCCGCCGGCAAGGCGACCGGCGAAAAGCTCTGGCGCCTGCCGCTCGCCCCCGCATATGACAAGATGATCGATTCGAAATTCGCCGACATGAAGAACACGGGCGGGCGCCACGCCGGCTCGATCACGGCGGCGCAGTTCCTGCAGCGCTTCGTCAACGGGACGCCCTGGGCTCACCTCGATATCGCCGGCACGGGCATGAGCTCGCCGTCGAGCGACGTCAATCAGAGCTGGGGCTCGGGCTTTGGCGTGCGGCTGCTCGACCGTCTCGTCTCGGACAATTACGAATCCTGAGGTTGCTCCCTCGTCCTGAGGAGCAGGCGTAGCCTGCGTCTCGAAGGACGAGCGAGAAAGCACAGCGCGGCGCCGCGGGAAAAAATGGAGATCTGGTTCTATCACTTGCAGCGCCAGAGCCTCGATCAGGCGCTTCCGGCCCTGATCGAGAAATCGCTCGAAAAGGGCTGGCGCGTCGTCGTGCAGGCGACGAGCGAGGAGCGGCTCGCCGCCCTCGACCAGCATCTTTGGACCTATCGCGACGACAGTTTTCTGGCTCATGGCCGCTCCGTCGACGGCGACGGCGATCTGCAGCCGGTCTATCTTTCGACCGGCGCCGAGAATCCCAATGGCGCGCGCCTGCGCATTTTTATCGAGGGCGCCCCAATTGCGGCGTCTCTCGACGCCGGCCCCTACGAGCGCGCGCTCTCCGCCTTCAACGGCAATGACGCGGACGAACTCGCCGCCGCCCGGACGCAGTGGAAAGAGCTGAAAGATCGGGGATTCGCCTTGAGCTATTGGCAGCAGAACGAGGCCGGGCGCTGGGAGAAAAAGGCGTGAGCGGCGAGGCTCCGCGCGACGCCGCCTTCGCCGCGCGGCGGGCGCAGGCCCGGCTGGAGCTCGATGCGCTGGACCCCGCCAAGGGCGGCGCGCCGGACCCCGACCCGCTGCGGCGAAACTGGTTCCAGGCGGTCTATGCGCTCGCGCAAAATGATCCGGCGCGGGTGCCCTGGGCCAATCTTGCGCCGCATCCGCTGGTCAAATCCTTCGTCAGCTTTCAGCTTGCCGGGCTTAACGGGCTGCGTCTTCTCGACGTCGGCTGCGGGCTTGGCGACAATGCCGAATGTTTTGCGCAGGCCGGCGCTGATGTGACGGCGTTCGATCTCGTCGAAGAGGCCACGGATTGGGCGAAGCGCCGGTTTGCCGGCTCAAAGGTCGCCTATTGCGCCGCCGATCTGTTCGCGCCGCCGCAAGACTGGCGCGGAAATTTCGATTTTATCAATGAATGCTACACCTTGCAGGCGCTGGCTCCCTCCCTGCTTGGCGACGCCTTTGAGGCGCTGGCCGCGCTGCTCGCCCCGGGTGGAAAGCTTTTTCTGATCGCGCGCGCGCGCGACGAGGAGGCCGATCCGGCGTCGGGACCGCCCTGGCCGCTGCCGCCGTCGGTTTTCACCCAGGCCGCCAAGGCCGGGCTGACGCCGCTCGTCATTGAGGACATTGCGGCGACCGCGGAGGTTCTCGGCCGGCACTGGCGCGCGCTGCTGCGGCGCTCCAACGGCGCCTAGTTTTTTGCGCGCGATTCTTCAAAATCTGATTCATGTGACCGACGCGGCCGCGGCGAAAGCCGGCTTCGTCGACGCGCGGGCGCGCCGCGAATATGTCCAGCTCGCCGGCGCCGCCTTTCTGATTTCCTTCATGTATTCGCACGCCGCGCTGCTCGCGGTGGTTTTCGCGCGTGAAGGGTTTGATCTTCATGCCATCGGCCTGCTGCTGTCGCTCTACGCCGCCCCGGTCATCCTGTTCACCTTTCTGTCGGGGGCGATCGCCGCGCGGATCGGCGTGCTCAATACGTGCCGGCTCGCAATTCTGCTGATGCTGATCGGCTTTTTCAGCCTGCGCTACACCGCTGGCGCCTTCTGGCCGGCGATGGCCTCGCGCATGGCGCAGGGGATCGGACAGGGGCTGCTGCTCAGTTCCTTCGTCACCTATGGGCAGAGCCGCCTCAACGCGAGCCGGTTCGTTTATCTGATCGCCCTGTTCACCAGCATGTTCGCCGTGGCGCAGGCGTTCGCGCCGCCGTTCGGGGCGATGATCCTCAACGCCTATGGCGCGCCGGCGATGTTTCTGGAGGGCTCGATTCCCGCCGTTCTTGCCCTCGTTCTGACCTTTGGGCTGCGGCCAATCCCGCGCCCCGCGCCCGGCCGCGGGCTCGATCTTTCTGCGGCGTGGCGGCGCGAAAACATCGGCTCGTTCGCCGCCGTCTTCGTCAATGGGGCGATGTTCGGCTTTACCGCCGCCTATCTCGCCGCGCTGCTCGAGGCCGAGGCGCTGCCGATCGGTGCGTTCTTCCTCGCCTCGACGACCACCTTGTTCGCGAGCCGCTTTCTCGCCATGGGGATTTTCGAGACGATCGAGCGCCGGCTGCTGGTCGCGGGCGGATTTCTGTCGCAGGCTGCGAGCTTCGTGCTGATCGGGTTGGCCGGCCAGTCCTGGCTGATCGTCATCGCCGGCATTCTGTTCGGCGCGGGCTATAGCGTCGTCTATCCGGTGCTGTCGGCGGCGATCAGCAAACATCTCGACCCGTCCGAGCGCGCCGGGCCGCAGGCGCTGCTGAATACGGCGTTCAACATCGGGATTTTCCTGATGCCGTACCCGCAGGCGCTGATCATCGCCCATCTCGGTTTCCGGGCGGCGGCGCTGGTGCTGGCCGGGCTGGCATTCGTTTCGGCTTTGGCGTTGATTGCAACGGCGCTTTTGCACCAGGCGCTTCGCTCATCCCGCCCCTAACAGCCGGATCGCCTCGGCGCGCTCGAAAATATTCAACAGCAGCCGCAGCGCCTCGCCCTTTTCCCCTTCAAGTTTCGGGTTTTCCGCAACGATCCTTTGCGCCTCGCGCCGCGCCTCGACCAGCAAATCCGCGTGGGCGGCCGGGTCGGCGAGGCGAAATCCCGGCAGGCCCGATTGTTTCTGGCCCAAAACCTCGCCCTCGCCGCGCAGGCGCAAATCTTCCTCGGCAATGCGAAACCCGTCCTCGCTCTCGCGCAAGATTTCGATACGGGCCTTGGCCGTCTCGCCGAGCGGGCCTTTGTAGAGCAGAATGCAGGCGGATTTCGCGGAGCCCCGGCCGACGCGTCCGCGCAGCTGGTGCAATTGCGCAAGGCCGAAGCGCTCGGCGTGTTCGATGACGATGATGCTGGCCTGTGGGGCGTCAACCCCGACTTCGATCACCGTGGTGGCGACGAGGATTTTCGTCGTTCCGGCGAGAAACGCCTCCATCGCGGCGTCCTTGTCCTTGCCCTTCATCTTGCCGTGGATGAGGCCGACCGCCGGCCCGAAGAATTTCTGTAGATCTTCAAACCGCTCCTGCGCGGCGGCGACGTCGAGCGCCTCGCTTTCCTCCACGAGCGGGCAAACCCAATAGGCCTGCGCGCCGGCGGCAAGCGCGGCCGAAAGTCGCTCGATCAATTCGCCGAGGCGCTCGGTTGGCAGCGCGCGCGTCTCGATAGGCTGGCGTCCCACCGGCTTTTCGCGGATCGTCGAAATCTCCATGTCGCCGAAATAGGTGAGCACCAGACTGCGCGGAATCGGCGTCGCGGTCATGGCGAGAATATCCGTCCGCTCGCCCTTGTCGCCGAGCGCCAGCCGCTGGCGCACGCCGAAACGGTGCTGCTCGTCGACCACCGCCAGCGCGAGATCGCGAAAATCGACGCCCTGCTGAAACAGCGCATGGGTGCCGATGAGGATGTCGATTTCGCCAGACGCCAGCGCCCGCAGCGTCTTGTCGCGCGAGACGCCCTTGTCGCGGCCGGTGAGCAGCGCCAGTCTTAGCCCGCCCGGCTCGGCGAAACGCTGGAGGCTGGCGAAATGCTGGCGCGCCAGAATTTCCGTGGGCGCCATCAGCGCCGCCTGCCGCCCGGCCTCGACGCAGCTCGCCATGGCGAGCAAGGCGACCAGCGTCTTGCCGGAGCCGACGTCGCCTTGCAGCAGGCGCAGCATGCGGCTCTCGCTCGAAAGATCGGCGCGGATCTCGGCGAGCGCCTGCTCCTGTCCGCGCGTCAGGCTGAATGGCAGCGCGGCGCGGATTTTTTGCGCGATTCGGCCGTCTCCGGCGCTGGCGCGGCCGGGCATGCGGCGCTCGCGCGCGCGCATCAGGCCAAGCGCCAACTGGCCCGCGAGCATTTCGTCGGAGGCGAGTTTTTTGCGCGCGGCCGCTTCGGGCAGAATGTCTTCGGGCGTCTGCGGCCGATGCGCTGCGGCGAGCGCCTGCACAAAATTGAGCTGCGCCGGCATGCCGCCCCAATCGGGCAGGGCCGGAAGCCGCGCCAGCGCGCCATCGACGGCCTTGGCAAGGAGACGCTGGCTGAGGCCATCGGTCAGCGGATAGACCGGCTCGACTGGGGCCATTTTGGCGAGGCCCTCGGCGTCGAGCACCCGGTCGGGATGGACCATCTGGCGGTGGCCGTCCCAAATCTCTAGTTTTCCGGACACCCAGCGTTTTGCGCCGACAGGCAGGCTTCTTTCGATCCAATTGTGGTTGGTCAGGAAGAAGACGAGCAGAATATCGCCGGTTTCGTCCTCGACCAGCACGCGGGTCGGGCCCTTGCCGCGCGCCGGCCGATGCTCGACCACCATGACCTCGATGACGACAATCGCGTCGAGCGGCGCCTCGGCGATCTTGGCCCGCGTGCGGCGGTCGACGACGCCGGCGGGCAGATGAAACAGAAGATCAAGCACCCGCGCCTCGCCAACCCCGAACAGCCGGTCGAGCAGCTTGCCGGTTTTCGGGCCAACGCCCGGCAGACTCGCCGCCGAGGCGAAGAGCGGGTTCAGGATCGAGGGACGCATCAGGCAGGGTTTACCCTGCCCCACGCCGCACGCAAATCAATCTGCTTCCTCTGCCTGCCTCCATGGCGTATGGGCGTCGGGACTTTTTCTCCATTCCCGTCGGACCCATGATACGCCTCGAAAAAATCAGCAAGCAGAACGGCAGGCAGCTCCTCTTCATCGAAGCGTCCGCTTCCCTCCAGCGCGGCGAGAAGATCGGCCTCGTCGGTCCGAACGGCGCCGGCAAGACGACGCTGTTTCGGATGATCACCGGGGAGGAGCAGCCGGACGAAGGCCAGATCTCCACCGATCGCGGCGTCGCCATCGGCCATTTCAGCCAGGATGTGGGCGAAATGTCCGGCGGCAGCGTGGTCGGCGAGGTGATGAACGGCGCGGGCCCGGTCAGCGCCGTCGCCGCCGAGCTGAGGGAGCTCGAGGCTGGCCTCGGCGACCCGGATCGGGCGGAGGAGATGGAAGCGCTGATCGAGCGCTATGGCGAGGCGCAGGCGCGGTTCGAAGATCTCGACGGCTATGCCCTTGAGGGCCGGGCGCGGGAGGTTCTCGCCGGCCTCAGCTTCAGCCAGGAGATGATGGACGGCGATGTCGCGTCCCTTTCCGGCGGCTGGAGGATGCGGGTCGCGCTGGCCCGCATCCTCCTTATGGATCCGGACGTGATGCTGCTCGACGAGCCTAGCAACCATCTCGATCTTGAAAGCTTGATCTGGCTCGAATCCTTCCTGAAAACCTTTGAGGGCGCGCTTCTCATGACCTCGCACGACCGCGAGTTCATGAATCGCATCGTCGGCAAGGTGGTGGAGATCGACGGGGGCGCGTTGACGACCTATTCGGGCGACTATGCGTTCTACGAGCAGCAGCGCGCCTTGAACGAGACGCAGCAGCAGGCGCAGTTCGAGCGTCAGCAGGCCATGCTCGCCAAGGAGATCAAGTTCATCGAGCGTTTCAAGGCGCGCGCCTCGCACGCCGCGCAGGTGCAGAGCCGAGTGAAAAAACTCGACAAGATCGAGCGCGTGGAGCCGCCGCGCCGGCGCCAGAGCGTGGCGTTCGAGTTCCAGCCCGCGCCCCGGTCGGGCGACGATGTTGTGAGCCTTGAAAAGGTGCACAAGCGCTACGGCGGCCGGAACATCTACGAAGCGCTCGATTTTTCCGTGCGGCGCAAGGAGCGCTGGTGTGTGATGGGGGTCAACGGCGCCGGCAAGTCGACGCTGTTGAAGCTGGTGACCAATGCGACGCAGCCGGATGCGGGCAAGGTGACGCTGGGCGGGACCGTCAAGCTTGGCTATTTTGCGCAGCACGCCATGGATCTCCTCGACGGCGAGGCGACCATTTTCGAAAATCTTGAGGCCGCGTTCCCGCGCGCCGGACAGGGCTCGCTGCGCGCGCTCGCGGGCTGCTTCGGTTTTTCCGGCGATGACGTCGAGAAGCGCTGCCGCGTGCTCTCGGGCGGGGAGAAGGCGCGGCTCGTCATGGCCAAGATGTTGTTCGATCCGCCGAATTTTCTGGTTCTTGACGAGCCGACGAACCATCTCGATATCGACACGAAGGCTATGCTGATCGCCGCGCTGTCACAATTTGAGGGCGCCATGCTTTTTGTCTCGCATGATCGGCATTTCCTCGCGGCCCTGTCCAATCGCGTGTTGGAGCTGACGCCCGATGGCGTCGAGCAATATGGCGGCGGCTATACGGAATATGTCGCTCGAACCGGACAGGAAGCCCCCGGCTTACGGAGCTAAATCCTCGTTCGGAAGCCTGTTTTGACAGGCCGGATAGAAGAGCTTCCATGGCGCGCCGAGCGCAAGCGTTGGTCATTGGAGCGCGCGCGAGACGCCGCTTCCTATCCTGCCCGCGCCGCCTCGATCCTGGCGATGTCGATTCGTCCCATGGTCATCATGGCGTCCATCGCCCGCTTCGCGGCGGCGCGATCGGCCTCGCCCAGCGCGGCGACCAACACCCGCGGCACGATCTGCCAGGAAAATCCCCAACGATCCTTGCACCAGCCGCATTGGCTTTCGCGGCCGCCGTTCTTGGTGATCGCATTCCAATAACGGTCGGTTTCCGCCTGATCGTCGGTCATCACCTGAAAGCTCACCGCCTCGTTCGGCGAGAAGACCGGCCCGCCATTCAGGCCGACGAAGGCCTGGCCGAGCACGGTGAATTCGACCGTCAACTCATCGCCCGCCTTGCCGCAGGGATAGTCGGACGCTGCTTGATGCGCTTGTCCGACACGGCTGTCGGGAAACGTCGCCGCATAGAACTCTGCCGCCTTACGCGCCTCTCCATTGTCGAACCACAGGCAGGTGACGATCTTGCTCATCGCTGTTCTCCTCGAAGATTGGGTCGTTCGAGCGGTGGTCGCTCAGTCGTCCAGCGATGCGCCAAGCCTGTCAAGCAGATAGCCGGCGCCATGCTCGCGTGAGCCGGCGTCGTCATAGCCGTCGAGAAAGGCGCCCTGCTCGGTGACCTTGAGCCTCGTGCCGCCGTCTTCGATCTTGAGCTGCATGGTCGCCAGCGAGACGGAGATCTTCTTGTCGTCCAGATGCATGACATAGCTGTAGACCAGCCGCTCATGGACAACGACATCGTGATAGATGGCGTCGAATGTGGAGACCACGCCGCTTTGCCAGCGTCCCTTCGCCCGCTCCCGTCCGCCTTCCCGCACATCCATGTAGCGTTCGATCAAATCCAATTCGCTGGGCGGCCCGCCGAACCATTTCTGCTTGGCGGCCTCGTCGGTCAACGCTTTCCACACCCGTTCGACCGGCGCGTTGTAGCGACGCTCGATATGGAAACTGGCGTGCACGACCGAACGCGTCTGCACGCCGGCCGCGCCCGAGATGCGCAGCACTTCCTGTTCCAGCTTGTCGAGCGTCGTGCGCCAGCCCTCGGACGCGCCGGCGACAATCGGCGCGGCCATCGACGGATCAATGAAGGTGTAGGTCTGCATCACGTCCATCCGCGTCTCGCCTTGACCGTCGGCGAATGTGACCTCGGTGTAGGCGCGAAACAGCGGGCGTCCCTGTAGATCTGTGGCGTGCATGTCGATCACGAGACGGCTGTGCGGCGTCACTTCTACGAAGACGCCCCGGCTCCAATGTCGCTCCCCCGTCGGCGAAAGCATGCAGACTTCGAACGCGCCGCCGACGCGCATCTCCACCTTTGCCTCTGCGACGCTGTAGGTTTTCGGGCTGAACCAGTTCTTCACATGCTCGGCCGTGCTCCACGCCTTGAACACGGTCTCGCGGCGGGCATGGAAGGCGCGCGATACCAGGAGCGGCGGCGGCTGCCGCAGCGTTGCGGCGTTGTCCGCGTCAGTCGACTGGGCCATTGTCATCTTCTCCATTTTCCATGGTTTTCAGATATTCGCCGAGACGGTCGAGACGGCATTCCCACTCCTGCCGTCGGGCGTTGATCCATTGTTCGGCCAGGCTGAGCGCGCCGGCCTCGATCGAGCATGTGCGCACCCGGCCGAACTTTTCAGAACGCACCAGACCTGCCGCCTCCAGCACGCCGATATGCTGCATGACAGACGGAAGCGACATGGGCAGAGGGCGCGCCAGTTCGCTGACGGGCGCCGGGCCGCGGCTCAGCCTTTCGACCATGGCTCGGCGGGCGGGGTCGGCAAGGGCGTGGAACAGGCGGTCGAGATCCGGCGTTTGGTTAAGCATATGCCTAACTATCATCGCAACAACAGTTAGGCAATCCCTTTAGTGAATTTCCGGCATCACCAAACGGGGCGCAAAAAACCTGACAGGGGCGGCGGCAAAGTCTATATGGCGGACAAGGACGCGCCTTCGACGCGCGGCCTGTGCATTGCTATGGAGATTGCTCATGGCCGCCCCGGAAGCGGAGACAATCAGCGTTGACGCGCGGCGCCGGCGCATAAAGTTTCGCGCCTGGCATCGCGGCATGCTGGAAACGGATCTGCTGCTCGGCCGTTTCGCCGACGCCGAGGTCGAAAAGCTTTCCTTGAGCGAGCTTGACGATTTCGACGCGCTGCTTGAGGCGCTGGACCGCGACGTCTTCGCCTGGGCGACGGGCGAGACGCCGACGCCGGTGGAATTCGACACGCCGCTGTTTCGCCGCATCGTCGCCTTTCACGGCGGCTTTTTCCCGGCGCGGACGTAAACCCCTTCGCCATTGACGCGAAAAAACTTTCGAATCGATCATCTCGTGGCTGACCTCAAACGCGCGATCGCCGAGCTGTCAAAAGGCGGCTCGCTGACCCTCTCCTCGCTCGCCGACGGCTTTGACGCCTTTTGCGTCGCCGATCTGACCCGCGCTCTGGCGCGCGAGTCCGAGGAGCGCGCCTTGGCGCTGGTGCATGTCGCGCGCGACAGCCAGCGGGCGGCCTCCTTTGCGGAAGCCTTCGCCTTCGCCGCCCCCGACATCGAGCTTCTCGATTTTCCCGGCTGGGATTGCCAGCCCTATGACCGGGTCTCGCCCAACGCCTCGGTGACGGCGCGGCGGATGATCGTTCTGTCGCGGCTGGCCCGCTCGCGGTCCAGCGCCGACCGCCCGCGGATTCTCTCGACGACGATCAAGGCGCTGATCCAGCGCGTGCCGCCGGTGCGGCAGATGGCGGCCGACACCTTTTCGGCTGCGCCCGGCAATGTCGTCGATCTCAACGCGTTGACCCTGTGGCTCGAAACCAACGGCTTCGTGCGCGCCTCGGTCGTGCGCGAGGCCGGCGAATATGCCGTGCGCGGCGGCATCCTCGATCTTTACGCGCCGGGCATGGCGCAGCCGGTTCGGCTCGATTTCTTCGGCGACGCGCTGGAATCGATCCGGGCGTTCGATCCCGAATCGCAGCGCACGCTGTTTCCGCTGCGCGGCCTCGACCTTGTGCCGATGAGCGAGGTGCAGCTGACGAGCGACGCGATGCGGCGGTTCCGGCAGGCCTATGTCGCCACGTTCGGCGCGCAAACGCGCGGGGATTCGCTCTATGAGGCGATCAGCGAAGGGCGCCGCCCTGCCGGCCACGAACATTGGCTGCCGCTGTTTTACGACGGCCTCGACACGGTGCTGGATTACGCCGGCCGCGCGCCCTTGGTGCTTGATTCGCTGAGCGATGAGGCCGCGCGCGAGCGTATCGCGCTGATCGAGGATTATTACGACGCGCGCAAAACCGCCTATGACGCCGATCCGGCGCAGGCCGGCTATAAGCCGCTCAAACCCGACACGCTCTATCTGACGCGGGAGGAATGGGCGCAGCGTCTTGGCCGCGCCCGCGTGATCCGCACGACGCCCTTCGCCGAGCCAGAGGGAAGCCGCGGCCTCGTCATAGACTGCGGCTCGAAGCCGGGCCGGAGTTTTGCCCCCGAGCGCGCCGATGAAGCCGCGAATGTGTTTCAGGCGGCGGTCGATCACGTCAAGGCGCTGCAATCCGGCGGCGCAAGGGTGATCGTCGCCGCCTGGTCCGACGGCTCGCGCGAGCGGCTCGCCCATGTCCTCGCCGACCACGGGCTGACGGGCGCCGCCAATGTCTCCTCGCTCGTTCAGGCGCGCGAGCTGCCGCAAACCGCCGCCGCCTTGGCCGTGATCGGCCTTGAAGCCGGTTTCGAGGCCAAGGCCGACGGCGAAAGCCTCGCCATTGTCGGCGAGCAGGATGTTCTCGGCGACCGCCTCGTGCGCGCCCGCAAGAAGAGCCGCAAGGCGAAGGATTTTCTGAGCGAGGTCGGCGCGCTCGCCGCCGGCGACATTGTCGTCCATGTCGATCACGGCATCGGCCGCTTCGTCGGCCTGCAGTCGATCGACGCCGGCGGCGCGCCGCATGACTGCCTGGAACTGCATTACGCCGAAGGGGCAAAGCTGTTTTTGCCGGTCGAAAACCTCGAGCTCCTCTCGCGCTATGGCTCGGAGGACACCGAGGTTCAGCTCGATCGTCTTGGCGGCGGCGGCTGGCAGAAACGCAAGGCGAAGATGCGCAAGCGCATCCTCGAAATGGCCGCGGGCCTCATCAAAATCGCCGCCGCGCGCTTTACGAAGGAGGCGGCGAAGCTCGCGCCGCCGGAAAATCTCTACGACGAATTCTGCGCCGGCTTTCCCTATGACGAGACGGAAGACCAGCTGACGACGATCGACGCCGTCCTCGAAGATATGGCCTCGGGCCGGCCGATGGACCGGCTGGTTTGCGGCGATGTCGGCTTCGGAAAGACGGAAGTCGCGCTGCGCGCGGCCTTCGCCGCTGCGATCGAGGGCAAGCAGGTCGCCGTGATCGTGCCGACGACGCTGCTGGCGCGCCAGCATTACAAGAACTTTTCGAGCCGCTTCGCCCATCTACCGGTCAAGGTGGCGCAGATGTCGCGCATGGTCAGCGCCGCCGATCTCAAGGCCGCCAAGGCGGGGGCGGCGTCGGGCGATATCGACATCGTCGTCGGCACCCATGCCGCGCTCGGCAAGGGCGTGACCTACAAGGATCTTGGCCTCGTGATCATCGACGAGGAGCAGCATTTCGGCGTCAAGCACAAGGAGCGGCTGAAGGAGCTGCGCGCCGAGGTGCATGTGCTGACGCTATCGGCGACGCCGATTCCGCGCACGTTGCAGCTCGCTCTGACGGGGGTGCGCGAACTTTCGATCATTGCGACGCCGCCAGTGGACCGGCTTGCCGTGCGCACCTTCATCACGCCCTTCGATACGCTGCTCGTGCGCGAAGCTTTGCTGCGCGAGCGCTATCGCGGCGGCCAGAGCTTTTATGTCTGCCCGCGCATCGACGACATCCAGGATGCGGCGGCCTTCCTGCGCCAGCATGTGCCGGAAGTGAAATTCGTCATCGCTCACGGCCAGATGCCGGCGACCGAGCTCGAAGACAAGATGTCGGCCTTTTACGACGGCCAGTTCGACGTGCTGCTGTCGACCGCAATCGTCGAATCCGGTCTCGACATTCCGACCGCCAATACGCTGATCGTGCATCGCGCCGATATGTTCGGCCTCGCCCAGCTCTATCAGCTGCGCGGCCGCGTCGGGCGCTCCAAGGTGCGCGCCTATGCGCTGTTCACCGTTCCGGCCGAGCGGGCGATGACGGCGCAGGCGGAAAAACGGCTGAAAGTGCTGCAATCGCTCGATACGCTCGGCGCCGGCTTCGAGCTTGCGAGCCATGATCTCGACATTCGCGGCGCCGGCAATCTGCTTGGCGACGATCAGTCCGGCCATATCAGGGAAGTTGGCTACGAGCTTTACCAGCAGATGCTGCAGGAAGCGGTGGAGGCGCTGAAGGCGGGCGTCGAGGAGCCTGCTGAAGAGGCCTGGTCGCCGGCGATCACGCTTGGCGCGCCGGTGACCATCCCCGAAGATTACGTCGCCGATCTGCAATTGCGGCTGCAACTCTACCGGCGCCTCGCCGGCCTGGAGACCGACGAGGAAATCGAAAGTTTCGCCGCCGAGATGATCGACCGCTTCGGGCCGTTGCCGCCCGAAGTCGCGCAATTGATGAAGCTCGTCTCGATCAAGGCCTTGTGCCGCAAGGCTCATGTCGAAAAGGTGGAGGCGGGCCCGAAGGGCGTCATCGTCTCCTTCCGCGACAATTCCTTCGCCGATCCGCAGGCGCTCGTGCGCTATGTGTCCGAGCAGGGCCCTTACGCCAAGGTCCGACATGACATGAAGATCGTCTTTTCGCGCGAGTTCGAGCGGCTCGACGACAGGCTCGAAGGAACGCGCAAAATCATGCGGGCGCTCGCCGCCATCGCGACGAAAAAGGCGGCGTAAAGTGAAGGAGCCTGTCGCGACGACAACCGATATTGCCGGCTGGCTGGACGAAAACGAGCCGGCCGACGAGCAGGATCGCCATGATTTTTTCCGCGCCGTCGAGACGCTGTCCGAGGTTGGCAATTATACGGCGGCGCTGCGGGGCGGGACGCTCGCGGTGAGCGGCTGGAGCGGGCAGACCCTGCTGCTCAGCGGCGCGAAGGCGAGAGCCGCGCTGTTGCGGCAGGTCGAAGCGCTCGACTTCGCCGATTTCGAGCCGGAGACGTTTCGCGACGTCGGATCGCCGAAAGACGGGCAAGCAAAGTAGCTGGAGGCCCTATCGCCCCTCATGCGGAGACGGACGCGCGTCCGTCTCGAAGGGCGGCCACAGCTTCGTCCGGCCATAAGGCCTTGGCGACGCGGGCGTTTTCAAACAGTCTCCGCTGGCCTCTAAACATTGCCGCACGGACGGTCTATATTGGATATGGCCGGCGCCAAAGGCGCGGGTCCGAGTGGAGAGGTTTATGGCCAATTCGAAATTTTCAGTCTTGTCCCTGACGGAGGCCGCTGCTGCGCGCGCGCGCGACCTCATTGCGGGGGCGGGCAAGCCGGTCGCCGGGATCAAGGTCGGCATCAAGAATGGCGGCTGCGCTGGTATGACCTATACGCTTGATCTTGCAGATGAAGTCACGCCGGGTGATGAGATCGTCGAGGATCAGGGCGTCAATATCCTGATCGCGCCGAAAGATCTCATGTTCCTGCTGGGCACCAAGCTCGACTTCGAGACGGATAAATTCGCCGCGAGCTTTACCTTCAAAAACCCCAATCAGACGTCGGCCTGCGGCTGCGGCGAATCGGTTTCGATCACGCCCGCGCACGGGTAATTCACCCGTCGAGCGAGGCGCGCCTCCTCTTAGGTACCAACGCCCTAAGCTCGCTGGCCAATCGCGTGGCATGCGCGGAGCCTGAGCCTCCTCTCCGCACAGGATGAGGGAGTTTCACGCGTCGACCGCGACGCCATATTCCGAAATCGCCGCCTTGAGCGCGGCATCGTCCGTAAAGGTCACCGTCCTTATGCCGAGGGATTCGGCCGCGGCGGTGTTTTCCGGCCGGTCGTCGATAAAAATGCACTCTTCCGGTTTGCGCCCCTCTAGCTCCAGCACCTTGCGGAACGCTTCGGCGTAGGGTTTCACGAGGCCAAGCTCGTAGGACACATAGGCGGCGTGGGCGCGCGCGAAGACCGGATATTTTTCCTTGATATGGTCGATATGAGCCGCATTGGTGTTGGAGAAGATGACCACGCGATAGCGCTCCGCCAGGGCGCAAAGCAGCGCCTCCATGCCGGGCTCGGCGCTGAAATGGCTGCTCCATAAATCGAGAAAATGCGGATAGGCCTGCGCGAAGCCGTGCTCGGCGACGAGCTTTGCGTGCAGCGCCTCGACGCTGAGCTTGCCGGTGCCGATCGCCTCATCGTCGAGCGCCCGCGTGATTTGCGGCCGCGCCGCGACTGGATCGACGCAGCAGGCGGCGAGGCGCTCGAACAAGAGCTCATTGTCATGGCGGATCAGAACGCCGCCAAGGTCGAAGATAATCGTCGGAACGGATGGCTGCATGGAAGAAGCCTAGCCGCAAGACGTGTGGATTTGAAGACCCACACGGCGCTTGGATGTTCCGAATCTGCGTTCTCCGCATCCTCAGCGACGGGCACCGCAACGCACTGAAAGACCAGCTCCTCCCCCTGCGGCCTCCTGGCGGAAGCGCGCAGAACGATTTTCAGGAAGGTTACGCCTGCTGGATGCCCGAAAGCTTCCAGTCCTGCGCGCCGCCGCCCGAACGCCGTGTAAACGTCCAGATCTCGGTCGCCTGTTGCGGCGCCGATGGATCGCCGGCGACGAGCCGGCCCGTGGCGCGGTCGAGCGTCTGGTCGATCATCGAGAACCGCATCGCGACGCTGGCGTAGTCGCCGTTCGCCTCGCTCCAGGCCTCGGCCAGATCGCCTTGCAAGAATTCGACCTTGGAGAGCTTGTTGACGACGCCCTTGCGGGCGTTTTCGCCAAGCTCTTCGGCGAAATAGGAGGCCATCTCGGGCGTCGATAGCGCGCGCAGCGCGTTCATATCCTCATCGCTATAGGCCTTCTGCACGGCGAACAGACGCTGCTCGAAGGCGCTGAAATCGGCCGGCTGGATCTGAAGCGGCGATTGGCGCCCGCCTGGCGCAGCGCCCGCGAACGGTCCGGCGCCATAGCCCTGCTGCGGCCGGCCGTAGCCCTGATTGTCGCGATTGGAGCCGAACGGCCCCGCGCCGGGCGCGCCGCCATAACCCGCGCCCTGCATCGCGGGGCGGCGATTGCGGAAATAATTCATCGCGAAGCGGACCACGAAGAACAGCAGCGCCAGCTGGAGCAGCAGACCAATGAAGGACATCCCGCCGCCAAGGCCGCCGCCGAACCCATGGCCGAATAGCATGCCGATCAAGCCGGCTCCGAGCAGGCCGCCGAGCAGACCGCCGCCAAATCCGGAAAAAAGGCCGCCGCGCGAGGCGCCGGCAGCGCCGCTATTTGGCCGGAACATGCCCTGATTGGGGGTCATCGAACGTTCGAACGGAGAGGCCCCGCGCGGCGCGGTCGAGGTCGAAGGGGGCGCGCTAAAGGTGCGCGAGCCGCGGCTGCCGAAGGAGCCGCCGCTGCCGGCGCGCGCGAAGGCGTCGGCGGAAAACCCCGCCGCGAGCGCCAGCGCGAGAATCATAACGAGGGTTTTGTGGCGGATCGCCATAGCAATTCAATCCTGGTGGCGGGCGGCATGGGCCGCCATCGCGCGAAACATAGGAATGCGGTGTGACAAAAAGAAGAGGCCGCGCCTTGAGAATACGCCCGAACCACGCGTGAGGCTTGATTTCCGTCGTCGTGGGGCCCTCCTGGCTGCGATTTCCGCCTTCGGCGCTTCCGGCTCAAGGATGGCTGTGTTAGAACGCCGCGTTTTCGCGGCTATGCCGCTGGCCGCAGAACGGAGACCCTGGCGTGAACGATGTGAGCAAGCGGCGTCAAAGCTTCGAATACGAAGATCTGATTGCCTGCGCGCGAGGCGAACTGTTCGGTCCCGGCAATCCGCAATTGCCCCTGCCGCCCATGCTGATGTTTGACCGCATCCCGGAATTGTCGGAGACGGGCGGCCCCAACGGCAAGGGCTTTATCCGCGCCGAATTCGAGATCAAGCCCGATCTCTGGTTTTTCGGCTGTCATTTCAAGGGTGATCCGGTCATGCCAGGTTGCCTCGGGCTTGACGCGCTATGGCAGCTGCTCGGCTTCTATCTTGGCTGGCTTGACCTTTCCGGCCGCGGCCGGGCGCTCGGCGTCGGCGAAGTCAAATTCGCCGATCAGGTGCTGCCGACGGTCAAGCGGGTCGTCTATGGCGTCGACATCAAGCGCGTGTTCAAGACCAAACTGAACCTTGGCATTGCGGATGGGTGGCTGGAAGCCGACGGCGTGCGCATATATGAAGCCAAGGATCTGAAAGTCGGCTTGTTCACGGCGCCGGCCGCAGGGTAAAGGGCGAGGCGAGGTAGCCGCCTTGTCGAGGTTCTTTGCCGATGGATTTGAGTTCCGGCTCATGATTCGATTTGGAAACGGCAGGATTTGAGCGCTGCGCCCGGGGCGGACCATGCGTCAGGGGCAGCCAGGAGTAACGCTATGAGACGCGTCGTCGTCACCGGGATGGGCATCGTCTCATCGATCGGCAACAATACGCAGGAAGTTCTCGCCTCTCTGCGCGAGGGAAGATCCGGCATCGTCCGCGCCGAAAAATACGCCGAACTCGGCTTCCGAAGCCAGGTCCACGGCATGCCGACGCTTGAGCCCGACGGGATGATCGATCGCCGGGCGATGCGCTTTCTCGCCCGCGGCGGCGCCTGGAACCATGTCGCCATGGACCAGGCGATCCTCGATTCGGGGCTTGGCGAGGACGAGGTCTCGAATGAGCGCACGGGCATCATCATGGGCTCGGGCGGAGCCTCCCTGAAGACCATTGTGGAAGGCGCCGACATCGCCCGCACCAAGGGGCCGAAGAAGATCGGGCCTTTCGCCGTGCCGAAGGCGATGTCCTCGACCGCTTCCGCGACGCTGGCGACCTGGTTCAAGATCAGGGGCGTCAATTATTCGATCTCGTCGGCCTGCGCCACCTCCAATCATTGCATCGGCAACGCCTATGAAATGATTCAATATGGCAAGCAGGACATCATGTTCGCCGGCGGCTGCGAGGAGCTCGACTGGACGCTCTCCGTCTTTTTCGACGCGATGGGGGCGATGTCCTCCGCCTATAATGACCGGCCGAAGGCGGCTTCCCGCGCGTTCGACAAGAATCGCGACGGCTTCGTCATCGCCGGCGGCGCTGGGGTTCTGGTCCTTGAGGAATATGAGCGCGCCAAGGCGCGCGGCGCGAAAATTTACGGCGAAATCATCGGCTACGGCCTCAGCTCGGACGGCTATGACATGGTGGCGCCGTCAGGGGAGGGCGCTGTCCGCTGCATGAAGATGGCTTTGCAGGACGTCAAAATTCCGATCGACTATATCAATCCGCATGCGACCTCGACCGGCGTCGGCGACGTCAAGGAGATCGAGGCCTTGCGGGCGGTGTTCGGCTCAGGGGACAAGTCGCCGCCGATTGCGGGCACAAAGTCGCTGACCGGCCATTCGCTCGGCGCGACCGGTGTGCAGGAGGCGATCTATTCGCTTCTGATGATGCAAAGCGGCTTCATCTGCGCCAGCGCCAATATCGACGAGCTTGATCCGGCCTTCGCCGACATGGACATCGTGCGCGAGCGCCGCGACGATGTCTCGCTGCGCGCCGTGCTGTCAAACTCCTTCGGCTTTGGCGGCACCAACGCCAGCATCGTTTTCAAGCATGTCGACGCCTGAATCAGGGGCGGACCGAAAGTCGTTTGAAGGCTCGCTGATGGCGGGCAGGCGCGGCCTCGTGATGGGCGTCGCCAACGATCATTCGATCGCCTATGGCGCCGCCCGCGCCCTCGCCGCGCAAGGGGCTCAGCTTGCCTTCACCTATCAAGGCGAAGCGCTCGGCAAGCGCGTCAAGCCGCTTGCGGCGGGGCTGGGCTCCAGCTTCGTGCTGCCTTGCGACGTCGAGGATCTCGCCTCCCTCGACGCCGTCTTCTCCGCCGTGAAGGAGCTTTGGGGCGGGCTCGACTTTCTCATCCATTGCATCGCTTTTTCCGACAAGGCGGAGCTGAAAGGACGCTACGCCGACACCAGCCGCGCCAATTTCCAGCGCACCATGCTGGTCTCGGCCTTCTCTTTCACCGAGGCGGCGGCGCGCGCCGCGCCGCTGATGCCGGCGGGCGGCGCGATGCTGACCCTGACGTTCGGTGGATCCTCCCGCGTGATGCCCAATTACAATGTGATGGGGGTCGCCAAGGCCGCGCTCGAGGCGAGCGTGCGCTATCTCGCCGCCGATTTCGGGCCGCAGGGGGTGCGGGTCAACGCCATCTCGGCCGGGCCGGTGCGCACGCTGGCCGGGGCCGGCATCGCCGACGCGCGCTTCATGTTCAATTTTCAGAAGGCCCATGCGCCGCTGCGCCGGACCGTCGACATCGACGACGTCGGCGGCGCGGCGCTCTATCTCCTGTCGGATCTGTCGAGCGGCGTGACCGGCGAGATCCATTATGTCGACGCCGGCTACAACATCATCTCGATGCCGCATCCGGACGATATGAGAGGCAGCGAATAGGGGCGCCAGTCGCGAGGCCGCGCCGGCCTGCCGCAGCCTGTGGCAAGTCTGCCCCGAGCGCTTGTAAGGGGGCAAGCGCCATGCTATTGCGCCCATGGCCACAGCTAAGGGCGAGCTGAGCTGTAACGAGCTCTCGCCCAAGCATCACGCGGCGTCCTGCGGACGCCAGCGCCGACCCACGGAGAGGTGGCAGAGTGGTCGAATGCACCGCACTCGAAATGCGGCATAGGCGCAAGCCTATCGGGGGTTCAAATCCCTCCCTCTCCGCCAGCCACCTGTTTTTGACCGTCCCCCGTTGTCCGAAACTCCATAAAACATCAATGAGTTGACGGATATGCCGTTTTATCACGTTTCTCATTATTTGCCTCAAGCACCGTCAGCGACTAGGATAGGCGACTAGGACAGAGAGGTACGGCGGACAAAAACCGGTGGTTAATAAGATCAACAGGTT
Source organism: Methylocella silvestris BL2 (assembly GCF_000021745.1). NCBI lineage: Bacteria > Pseudomonadati > Pseudomonadota > Alphaproteobacteria > Hyphomicrobiales > Beijerinckiaceae > Methylocella > Methylocella silvestris. The sequence continues at coordinate 2,382,472 of NC_011666.1, read as the reverse complement.
ATCCGCGCGCACCGTCGCGGCCCTAACCAAACCCGGCCGTCATGCCGATGGCGGAAATCTCTATCTAAGAATCGAACGCAGCGGCTCGAAACGCTGGACTTTCATGTATGTCCAGGGCGGCCGGCAAAGGGAAGCCGGGCTCGGCTCGGTCGCCAGGATGCCGCTCGCAAAGGCGCGGGTTAAAGCCGGAGAGTTGCGCCAAATGCTCGCCGACGGGATTGATCCGCTCGCGGCCAAGCAGGCCGAGCGGGAGGCCCGGCAAGCAATCGTCGAAGCGGAACAAGCTCGGCGCACATTCGGCCAGGTCGCCGACAGCCTCCTCGCTGCCAAAGAGGCCGGCTGGCGCAACGCCAAACATCGCGCGCAATGGCGCATGACCCTCGAAACCTATGCGGCCTCCCTTTGGAATATGCCCGTCGAGGAGGTCGATACGCAGGCCGTTCTCGCCGCCCTGCAACCCGTATGGCAAGCAAAGCCTGAGACCGCATCGCGGCTGCGCGGCCGCATCGAGGCCGTGCTCGACGCCGCGCGCGTGGCGGGCCATTCGGGAGCCGATCGGCCGAACCCGGCCCGATGGAAAGGCCACCTCGACAAGCTGCTCCCCGCCCCCAAGAAGCTTTACCGCGGCCATCACGCCGCAATGCCTTACGGTGAGCTGCCCGAGTTCCTTGCGCGCCTTCGAAAGCGCCCCGCTGTCGCTGCACTGGCGCTCGAATTTTTGATCCTGACGGCCGCGCGCTCAAGCGAAGTTCTCAGCGCGGAGTGGAGCGAGGTCGACCTTGCAGCGAAGGTTTGGGTGATCTCGGCGCGACGCATGAAAGGCGGCCGGGAGCATCGCGTGCCGCTTTCTAGCAGGGCGTTGGAGATCCTCGAAAACCTCGCCAAGACAAAAACGGGCGCCTTCATTTTTTCCGGCCAAGATTTCAGGCGTTCGTTATCATCCCATGCGTTTGTCATGTTGCTGCGCCGCATGAAGGCCGATCATGTGACTGCGCACGGTTTTAGAAGCTCTTTTCGCGATTGGGCCGGCGACGCGACAAGTTTTCCGCGGGAGATCGCCGAAGCGGCGTTGGCGCATGTAGCCGGCGATGCGACAGAGCTCGCCTACCGTCGCGGCGATGCGCTTGAGAGGCGGCGCCCGCTCATGGAGGATTGGGCTGCTTTTTGCCTAGGCCATAAACGCACTCAGTGAGAGCCGTCCTATCGTGGCGCATTGACACACAGACTGTTTATTGTGTACTGGATCGAATGTGCCTGAATCGTGCGGAGAGAGCTTTGGCTGACGTCGTAGGAATCGGCGACCTCGTAAAAGACACGGGCGAGTCGGTGCGCACTCTCCAGTTTTGGTGCGACATCGGGATATTAAAGCCCAATCCCGAAACGAGACGGAAGGGTCGCGGGAATTCAAGAGAGTTCGCCGCGGCAGGTCCTCTCTATGGCGAGCGCACTTGGGCTTTGCTGGCATCCGCATTGAAGAAGGTGCACCTGCCCTTCGCGGACATAAAAGATTTCATCGATTTCTTCCGTGAGTTTCTCACCCATGCCGAAGAACCGAAATGTGGATGGCGCATGGCGATGGAGATGACTCCCGTAGGCCGCGCCTTGCTAGGCAGACATGAGGTCGTAACCCTTTTCATGGATGACTTGGGCAAGATTGGGTGGACTAGCTTGGTTTCCGCTGCTTCGCTGAACGAGCTGAAGCAGCCGGAGAAATTCGCGGTAATGGAAGAGAATCGTCCCGTTGAATCCGAGGATTGGGGCGCGACTTCAATTGAAATTCCGGTCAACGTGCTGGCTAAGAGCTGGTCAATTAATGTCAATTTAAGCTCGGCGCTCGCGCCCCTTTTGCGGACGTAAAATTGCCGATGGTTGGCATTAGTACACAATGCTTGAATATCGTGCTACAGGAGTTTTTAGATGCCGGGAAGTGACGACAAACCAAAGAAACTCGCCTACAGCGTCAAAGAGGCCATCGAGACGACGGGACTTGGCAGAAACAGCATTTATAAAGCCATCAATTCGGGAATGCTGGGTTCCGTTCTTGTCGGCCGTCGCCGGATCATCCCAGAGGCTGAAATCGCGCGACTTCTCAAGATTTCTAAATAGCACAGCGTGTTTCGATGCACGCTCGATCTGAGGCGTTCGAACAATGGCTCGATAAGGGCAGAGCTCGTAGCGTTCGCAGCGAGCTCGAACGTCGTAGTGTTTGGACGCGAAGTATGCTCGGCGACGCCGGCGTGCCATGTCCTGGCTGTGGCGGCCGCGACCGCTTCGCCGTGAACTTACGCAAAAACGTCTGGTATTGCCGCGCTTCGGGAATTGGCGGCGACGCCATCGCCTTGGCGCAACATATTGATGGCTCGAGTTTTCTCGTCGCGGTCGAGACGATCCTTGGCGAGCTTCCGCCTGGCCTCGGGCCTGTGGAGTACGACGAAGCCAAACGCACGCGCGAAAACGGGCTCGCCTCGGCGCGCGCCGATTGGCGGCGGGAACAAGATGGCGCGAAAACAGAGCAGCACTTTCGCGAGCGCGAGCGTCGGGCGGCGCGAAGGCTTTGGATCGAGGCCGCGCCGATCGCTGGCACGACTGGAGAAGCCTATCTCAAATTACGCGGTGTTGAATCGCCACCAGGTGCGCGCCTGAGGTTTCACGCCAATGCGCAGTTGTGGGATCGCCCAAAGGACCAGGGTGGAAAAATCGTGCATTCCGGCCCGGCGCTGATCGCGGCCATCGAGGGTGCGAGCGGACGCTTTTCCGGCGTGCAGCGGACTTGGATTGATCTCGCGCAGCCGAAAGGGAAAGCTCTCATAATCCATCCGGAGACGGGTGAAGTTCTACCGTCCAAGAAGGCGCGGGGCTCGATCAAGGGGGGCACAGTACTTTTGCGGCGACCTGAGACGGCGGAGTTTCCGGGCGACAGGCAAATTTGTCGCCGGCTCTTTCTCGGTGAGGGGATCGAAACGGTGCTTTCGGTCCACGCCGCCATGCGCGAGGCCAACGATCCCTTGCTCGAAGGTGCGGAGTTTCGAGCGGCGGTCGATCTGGGCAATTTATGCGGTCCAGCCGCCGGACGCGTTGCGCATCCCACCCTCAAAAGAGCTGATCGCAATGGTGTCGAGCGACGCCTGCTCGTTCCAAATAACGAGCCGAAAGACGATCCGGATTTTCCGCTGATTCCTATCGCGCGCGGCATCACCGATTTGTGGTTGCTTGGAGACGCGGACAGCGAGTCTTTTTTTACGCGCAAGGCCTATGAGCGCGCGGCAAAGCGATTTTCCCGCGCCTATCCCTGGCTAGTGATTCGGCTGTTCATGGCGGTAGCCGGACGTGACTTCAATGATATGCGGCTCGCGTGGCTACGAGTGGCTGCGGAGGCAAACGCCTAGATGGCCGATCCGAACGATATCGTTGCGGCCGCTCCGGGGGCGGAGATCCTCGCGTTTCCTAACCGCGCCAGCGAGACGATTGCAGACGATGCGTTGGCTCAAAAAGTCGAAGAGGATGACGCCGACAACAGTAGCGAACGAGACCGTGGAACGGACGCCGATAGCATCAATCTTCATCTCGCGCACTTTCCGTTGACCGATCTTGGCAACGCCGAACGATTTGCGGCGCGACATAAGGACAATTTGCGATATTGCCCGGACATTGGCTGGCTTCATTGGGACGGCAGGCGCTGGGCGCGCGAGGGCGCCGAAGAGGTTGTGAAACGCGCCGAACATGTGACGGTGCGCGCGATCCAGGATGAGGCTGTAGCCTTGCGTGAATCGGGCCATGACGCCGTCTTTATCGACGCGAAGGGCAAAGAAACGCTGTTGTCGGACAAGATCGCAGTTTGGGGGCGGACCTCGGAAGCTGCAAATCGGATGGCGTCGATTTCAAAGCGCGCCGATTCCATGCTTTCGATTCAGGTCGGCGATCTTGACGCGGACAAGATGAAAATCAGCGTCGCCAATGGAACGCTTCATATCGCCAAGCGCGACGATGGACCTTACGTCGTTCTCAAGCGGCATGACCCGGCGGACTACATTACCAAAATTTCGCCAGTGGGATATGACGCGGAAGCGGTCTGCCCTCGTTACGATCGATTTCTTGACGAGGTGCAGCCGCCGGATGCGGCGGGCGGCCGCGACGTGCAGATTTTTCTCAATCAATGGGCTGGTCTTTCCCTAACCGGCGATACCAGCGAACAGAAAATCACCTTCCATTACGGCAAAGGCCGCAACGGCAAATCGGTTTGGGTCAAAACGATTTCTTTCGTCGCCGGCGATTACGCCGACTCTATTCCGATAGAGAGCTTTCTCGATAGCGGCCGTGCGCGCGCTGGCGGACAGGCGACGCCGGATCTTGCCGGCTTGCCTGGGGTCAGGATGTTGACGACTTCGGAGCCGAAAAAAGGCGCGACCTTGGACGAAGGCCTGATCAAGCTTTTTTCCGGCGGCGACGTGATCAAGGCGCGTCATCTCAACAAGGGCTTTTTTGCCTTCACGCCGCAAGCAAAATTGACGATGCAAGGCAATTATCGCCCGCGCATCACGGGCGCCGACGAAGGCATTTGGAACCGCCTCGTGCTCGTGCCGTGGGGCGTCTATTTTCCCGCCGACAAGCGCGATCCGAGGCTTGAAGAAAAGCTTCGCGGCGAAGCGTCCGGAGTTCTCAACCGGTTGCTCGACGGCCTCTGCGCATGGCTCGATGGCGGGTTGCGTATCCCGAGCAGCGTTGCGGCGGCGACGGCGGATTATCGATCGGACAGCGATCCCCTCGGCCGATTTCTTGAGGCTTGCACGCGGCAGGCGATCGGCAAACGCGTCCAGGCGACAGACATGCACGCGCTGTTCGCCGCCTGGGCGAAGTCCAACGGCGAGGCTGTATGGTCGGCTAAGGGACTTGGCGCGGCTATGAAAGAGCGCGGACTTGCCGCAAAGAAGTCGGTGAACGTTTATTGGCTCGATATCGAGCTTACCAAAGGCGTTACCGACTTTGTCGATCAATCGGGCCACGCGTGGCGCGGCGAGGAGCTGGAGCGCGAAGGGCAGCGTTTTGACGGCTAGCGCCGCTCTATCCTCCCGTCCCTCCCGTTTTCGGGAGGATAGTCGACGCGGCAAGTGTTTGAAATATCGCCGAACGGGAGGATGCGGGAGGAACGGGAGGGTTTTGCGTACCCCCACATATGTGCGCGCGTGCGCGCGCGCCCGCATTGTAAATCTCATATGAAATAACCTCCCGTTGCTCCCGTATCCTCCCGTCTTTAATTAAATCAAAGACTTGTAGAACTCCCTATCCTGCCGAAAACGGGAGGGTCGGGAGGATAAAGAAAACCAAAGGTCTTATCGCCTACACACCCACAACATGGCGGCGCGCCGTTGTTGACGCCGATGGTCACAGACGGAGGGACCGGGGGGTACTAAAACCTTGGGGCGTGCACGCCGGAGACCGGTGACTCAATGCTCCGAAAAATCCCGCGATATTCTTAAAAGTTTTTTTATAGAACGATTGAAAATAGAACGTCTGTCGCGAAGCCCGCTTTGTCGCGGAATCCCTCGGACTTCCGCTCTGCGCGCGACGCTTCGAAGCGGCGATGCGCCTATGGAGCGTCCTCGCTAGCGGGCGCTTCGCGGCATTCGAGCAAGCTCTCCACAACTAGTGCAAAATAATTTACAAGTAATACGCATGCAAACGTAGCCAACCAGCGCCTCCGTTTGCGTAGAGATCGCGATCATAATATCCTGTCAAGATGAAATCACCTTTCAGCTCGAAGACGGATCGCATCCGAGCTTTTCGATTCTTTCGCTTCCACCGCCAGTTCGCGGCGAGCAACGCGCATCCCCTTTTCGCTGAGGTAAAGCGGCTCGTCCGCCAGCGCATCGAAGCCGCCGAGATCCTGGACGCGCTCTCAGCTCGCCGCGCCACGCTGCTCGCCGCCGGCGCGGCCGGGGACGAAATCAGCAATATCGACGCAGACATAATCCGCCTCAGGCGACGCCTTGAACGCACCTTGCGCGCCGAGCCAGCGCTCCGCGCCGAAGCCGAAGCGGCAGAGGCGCGGTCCCTAAGGGCTGAATTCGCCAGCCTGTGGCGCGAGCGCCAACGCCAACTTCGGCCATGCGCAATCCGCGTCCCCCGACCGGCGAGACGCCGCCGCCTCACCAGTCCAGACTGAAACGAGACCTTGCCCGCCGCGCCTGCCAAACTGGGGCGGCCACCTCGAGGCGGCCGTGGCCCACCTCGGCCGCTCGGGCAGTCGAGCGTGCGAAAGCCAAGCGCGACTAGATCGCGCACAGCAAAGAACTGGCCAAATAAACCGGGGCGGCGCAGGCCGGGGAATGGGCGGGGCTCAATCAGGCGCAGGTGTAGCGCATAACCGCTTTCACCCTTTTGTTGGAGCAGGCGCTTGCGGCGGGAGACGCCCTTCGCCGCGGCCAGGCGGACCTTGAGAGGAAATTCAACGGCGTATCGGCTTATGTCGTCAACCCGACGATTATTATGTCGCCGACGAAACCGTGGCCGGCTGGCGCGAGGACGTTGAGCGCGCCCTTGCCGCTTATAGCCGTTACGCGATCGCTACAGCCGCTCTCGCCGAAGGAAATGCCCAATGAACTTGCGCGCGGCTCTTGTTGAGGGACGAGGCGTCGAAGATATCGGCGATGCGGGCGGCGATGATCTGGCCTTCGGGCAGCGGTTTCGGATCAGGCCTCGTCCTGGAAGGGACGATAGCCATAAAGCTGGAGTTCGGTGAGGACGCGGTCGGTCGGGGAGGCATGCGGCTCATCGCTGGAGTTGTCGTGATCGCTGGTCATCGAGGCTTTCCCTCGTCGGATTGGCGGCGCCCATCGCGGCCTTCGTGGCGACGAAAGGCTGGCCAAGCGGACCCGCCCTGCACCCGCAGCGAAGCGGAGGGCCAAAGCGACAGCGGAGGATGGCGAAGCCCGATTATTTTGCTTGGCGATGCAAAGGCGGCGATCGGGTTCCTGCGCGACCTGTCGCGCGGGGTGGTCTGCGCCGGCGGGAAAAGAATCGGACGCAGCCATCGCAGGGTCGAGCCGTTTGCCGCCCGATCGCCCTCTTGAGAAGGACGAGGGCGCGGTACTCTTCGATGGCGGGGGCAAGTGACAAACACGGACGCGATGGGGGTCCCGGCGGCAGCGCTGACCCCATTTTCCCGTTCCGGTCTACGCCGCCAGCCCCATGAAGCGCAACGTCGTTTGGCGCGATCTGAATCCCGACGCTGCCCTGAGCGCATCGACGCCGAGAAGGCGCTGGTCTTGGTTGAAGTCTCCGAGACGGGGCGACAGCGTGATCGCGTCGATCCCGGCTTGCTGCGCCCGGTTGATCAGAATGGCCGCCGGGCCCTCGCCCGCCGGATCGGCGTCGCCGGCGATGCGCCAGACGGCGCGATAGCCGGCCGCTTCAATCGCCGCCAAGGGGAAGGCTTGATCTTCCGCTTTCAATTCCTGAAGGCAGACGACGTCTGGCCGCTCCGCCGCCAACCAGCTCAGGAGGTTCGGAAGTCTCTTGTTGACGTTGTTGATATTGAAGCTGGCGATCTTCACCTCGGTTGGCGGTTGTTTGGATATGTGCGCAGGCTTTCCCTTTCGCTTGGTATGTGCAAAATCTTCAGCTGCTGCTCGTCATCGAACTCTCCATCTGCTTCGATGCGCCCTTGAGCTTGCTCTTGGGCGTCTCGCCCCGTATGGCGGATAGGGGCGCGCCAACGGCTTTCTGTTATGCGGCGGACTTAGCGGGCATGGAATTGCCTCCCCATTTTAACGCCGCCTCGCGAACAAAGTTCTTCCAGGCCGCGACAGTCACAGTCGATCCAATGAAGCCCTCAAGATTGACGCTGATCTCCTGCGGGGTCATGCCGCCGCGCATCAAGGTAATCTTGTAGTCTAAACCGGGAAAATGCCGCTGATATTTGGCGACAAGCTCTGGATCAAAGTTTCCGACAAAGTCGCACGGGATCGAAACCGTCATTCTAACGAGCCGCTCCGCTGCCCGCTGCGACGATTACCTCGCCGCCCGCCCGCCTCTACGGCGTTCATCAAGCGCCGTGTTTCAGAATGCGCTCCGAGGAAATTTCCGCTGCTTGGGCAAATGGTCTCAGGAGATCTCTTTACAAAATTTACCAACGTAAAACTCGCGCTACGGGGAATCTGACGCGATCCTTCGATAAGCGAGGCGAATAAACGCAATTGCCTCGACGGTCAGGAAGGACAGGAGCGGATATGCTCAAAGGCCATATTGCTCCTCTCAGCCCGGAGGAACGGAGGCGCCTTGTTTTTGCGCGCCGGGATATCCGATGCCAGTTTGCGGCCCGTTGATTACGGAGTGACCCAACGCGAATTCAGCCTCGCCTTCATGCCCCACGACATGCTGCGCGAAGTAAGGGACAATGGAGCAACATAACAGATATGCATCGAAGTTTGCGGCACTTGCTCTCATGCTTCCGCTGGGGGGGTGCGAAACGCAGGGCGCGCCGCAGTTTATTCTATTTGGCGCTTATTTCCCCGGTTGGATGTTTTGTGCGCTGCTTGGGATTTTTGGCGCGATCGGCGCCCGGATCCTTATGGTGATATCAGGACTGTCAGGGGTCCTTCCCTATCAACTCTTCATCTGCATCGCCGTAGGTCTCGTCATCGCCGTCGCTTGCTGGCTTTTCTGGTTTGGACGCTAGCAATGCAGGCCGCTGGTACGAAGCGCCGCCACGGTCGCATCGCAACGCTTATCTCCGTGATAATCATTCTACTCGGCGTAGTAGCCGGCGGTTATGCGCTGCGCCAGCGCGCCCTTTTTCCATCAACAGACGATGCGACGATTGACGCCGATGTCGTTCATGTCGCCCCGGCCGTTGGGGGAAGGATCATCGATATTCCCGTCGCCGAGAACATGACGGTCGCGCAGGGCGATCCGCTGTTTCAAATAGATCCGGTCCCCTTCCATCTTGCGGTTTCCCAAGCCGAGGCAGATCTCGATCTGGCCAGAGCAGCCCTCGATACACAGAGGCGGGTCCTTTCCACGGAGCGATCGGCCGTTGTCGTGGCCACCGATCAGGTACAACGAGCGATCACCAATCTCGATCTCGCTACACGCACGGTGGAGCGCCTGCGCCCGCTTGCGGCCAAGGGATACGTGCCAACCCAGCAGCTCGATCAGGCGCAGACAGCCGCGCGTGATGCAGCAACGTCGCTTCAACAGGCGCGTGAGCAGGAAGATGCAGCCGCACGTGCGGTCGGTACGGAGGCTGGCGCGGAAGCTGCGGTGCGTGCGCGAGAGTCGGCCCTGGCAATCGCAGAACGTGCGCTTCAGGACACCACCGTCCGCGCCAGCCAGGCCGGCCGTATTGTCGGCCTCAATGTCTCTTCCGGAGAGATGGTCATACCATCGCAATCTCTCTTCACGCTGGTTAACTCTGAGGAGTGGTTCGCCGTCGCCAATTTCCGGGAGTTCGATCTCGCCGCGATCGCGGTTGGGGACTGCGCGACGGTCTATTCGATGATTGATCGAAACCATCCGATCAAGGGCGCCGTGCAAGGCATTGGGTCTGGGGTGCTCGACCAGGAACGGATCAATATCCCGCGGGCAGTCCCTTATGTCGAGCGATCACTTAACTGGGTACGGGTCGCGCAGCGATTTCCCGTGCGAGTTCGCCTGGACGCTCCACCTCCGGAACTGATGAGGGTCGGCGCCAGTGCTGTAGTCGAGGTGAAACATGGCGCTGCCTGTCGATGATCGGCGGACTGGAGGCCGATTCAACGAGATCATCGCCCTGCTCGGGCCTTCGCCAGGCAGGCGGGAATTCGCAACGCGGCAGGCCCTTATCTGTGCTCTCACCACTCTCGTCGTCCAAATCTACCAGACGCCGGACGCGGCGCTCACCGTCTATCTCGTCTTTTTTCTCAATCGTGCGGATCGTGCGACCAGCTTGATCATGAACATGATTATGCTGCTCGTAATGACGACGGTCATCACTCTGGTTATCGTCATCACGATGTTCGTAATCGACCAGCCGGTCTGGCGAGTCGCCAGCATTGCGATCTTGTCTTTCGTTTTACTCTTCCTTACATCTGCCAGCAAATTGCGACCGCTCGGCGCGACCATTGCGCTAATCGCTGGCTACGCCCTCGACCTGCTCGGCGCCAATCACTCTGGCGAGGTCGCAACCCGCGCCCTTCTTTATGCCTGGCTGTTTGTAGCTATTCCGGCCGGCGTGTCGATAGCGGTGAACCTCCTGATCGCACCTGCGCCGCGGCGTCTGGCGGAGCGCGCTCTTGGTGAGCGGCTGGAGCTTTGCGCGGCAATGTTGCGGTCTCCGGATGCCGCCACCCGCGCCGCATTCAGCGCCAATCTATTGGAAGGCCCGGCAGAAGTACCGGCTTGGCTAAAGCTTGCGGCAGCTGAGAAAACGTCGCGTCCGAGCGACATAGCCGCCCTTCGGCAAGCCATGGACTCGACCACCGCCATCCTCCTGCTGGTTGACCTTGTCACGCAAGGTTCAGAAGCCCTGCTGCCTTTGAACCTTCGATATCGCATAGCGCACCTTCTCGACGAGATGGCGTCGATCCTGCGGTTGGGCGGCTATCCGGAGGAGATCGTATTCGACGCGACGGAAGACGAAGAAAAGCTGCCGGCAGTCGCAGCTGCCCTGCTGGCCGATCTGCGTGACGCGCTGACTCGGTTCGCCGAGCCATCACCGTCGATTCCGTCAGAAAATCCCGCAGCAAAGCCAGATGGAGGTTTTTTCCTGGGGGATGCGTTCTCAAATCCGGAGCATGTGCAATATGCGTTGAAGACCACAGCCGCGGCGATGTTTTGCTACGGCCTCTATCTCATGCTTGACTGGCCGGGCATCCATACCAGCTTCCTCACCTGTTACATCGTCGCGCTGCCGACTACGGCCGAAACCGTCGAGAAGCTCACGCTGCGTATCTTGGGTTGTGTCCTGGGGGCTGCAATCGGCATTGCCGCAATCGTCTTTGTCATCGCGTCGCTCACATCGATCGGCTCGCTGATGGCGCTGGTGTTCTTCGGCGCTTTCGGCGCGGCCTGGGTCGCGGGCGGCAGTCCGCGGATTTCCTATGCCGGATTTCAGATCGCGTTCGCTTTCTTCCTCTGCGTTATCCAGGGCCCGGCGCCGGCCTTCGACATGCAGACCGCACGCGACCGAGTGATTGGCATCCTGATCGGCAACATTGTCATCTCTCTGGTGTTCATCCATGTCTGGCCGGTCAGCGTCGCGCGCCGGATCGACCCGGCGATCGGGGCCCTGTTGCGTCGGCTGAGCACGCTCGCGCAGACCGCGAGTCTCTCCGGCCGGCGGGCCGTCGCGTCGGGGAGCTTGACAGCATATGGCGCCGTCGAGCGGGACCTCGGCCTTCTGGCCTTCGAGCCGGGCTCGATCCGTCCGTCGCCTGACTGGCTGGAAAAAAGGTCGCGGGCGCTTCGAGAAACTGCCTCTCTCATCGGCCCGCTGCTGTTGGCTGCCGACCGAAGTCCGGACGGGTCAGCCGCTTTCGCACGCCGGTTGGACCGATTGGCGGACGGGCTTGCGCCGGACGGATCGGTCCCCAACTCCGGCGGCAGCCAAGCGGCGCCAGATCACGATTTGATGCCGGTGGGCAATTCACGCGGCTTATGGGGCCTCGTCAATGAACCGCTGACGACGCTGGAGCGAACGATCATGCAGCCAATCGCGCGGGAAGGGAGGCTGGACCATGCGCAGGCTTGAAGGGGCGATCGCGTTTTTGTGGTCTCTGCTGCTGGCAGGGTGCGCGACGTCGGCGGTCGACATGGCGCCGGAGCGTCCAGACCGACCGTGGACGCCCGCCGTCACGGCGGACGGTGAGATGATCGCCGGCGAACGCGGCGTCTCCGCCGCAAAAGGCGGTTACCTGTTGCCCGCCAATCCGGCCATTTCGGTCATGCCTGCGGCGCCCACTTTCGACCCCATCAAGGAATATTCCCTTTCGGAATTGATTGACCTTGCCGAATCGAGGAATCCGACCACACGGATCGCCTGGAATGACGCTCGTCGCGTAGCGCTTGCCGCCGGAATCGCACAAAGCGCCTATCTGCCCCGGATCACCGCGAGCGCCATTGGCGGTCATCAGAGCAGCAGCGGGCCCGAGACTGCGCTCGGCGCCAGTTTCAACAACAATGGCTCCGCATCAGGCTCCGTCTCGGCAGTCACCCTGCAGTGGCTTCTATTCGATTTTGGAGAACGCGGCGCTGTCGTGGATGCGGCGAAACAAGCGTCGCTGATCTCCAACATCGCCTTCACGGCCGCCCATCAGCAAGTTATCTACGCCGTGACCCAAGCTTTCTACGCGCACGCCGCCGCCAAGGCCCGCTTTGCAACGGCCGCTCAATCCCAGAAGAACGCGAAGGCCGTGCAGGCTGCGGCGGAAGATCGCTACAAGCGAGGTACTGGGACAGTGATCGAGGCGGCGCAGGCAAAACAGGGAACGGCGCAGGCCAATCTCGCGGTGATTCAGACAACCGGCGGCGCCCAGGACGCCTATTTCGGTCTGCTCACGGCGATGGGGATTTCGCCCCTCACGAAGATCAGGATCGCCGATGTGTCGGGACGACGGCTTACCCCATCCATGACGACCCCCGTGGAGACCCTTATTGCACAATCGCTCTCCCGACGGCCCGACGTTCAGAGCGCCTACGCTGCCCAAAAAGCGAGCCTTGCTATCGTGCGAGCATCAGAAGCCGAGTTCATGCCGAAGGTGTTCCTTTTGGCAAACGGAACGTATAACTCCGGGGGCCTCCAGGTCACGGCGCTCCCGTCCGCTGGTCAGCAGCCGCCGACCGTCAATATCAATGGCAGCAACCTCGGCGGCAGCGTCTTCGCGGGCGTGACGATCCCGCTCTACGACGGCGGCACGCGCGCCGCGGCGCTTGGCCAGGCACGCGCCGAAGCCGACAGCGCCGAGGCTCGGTTAACGCGCGTGCAAGAGGAGGCGGTCCGCCAGATTGTGCTCGCAGAGAACACGCTGCGTACTGGCCTCTCCGCCTATAGCGCCGCCCAAAGCCTGGCCACCGCTGCCCGGACGACCTTCGACGCCGCGCTCGCCGCATATCGCAGCGGCGTCGGCTCCATCACTGATCTGACTCTAGCTCAAACCCAGCTCCTGCAAGCGCAAAACGCGTCCACCGATGCCTATAGCGCCGCGCTGACATCGGCAGCGACATTGGCGCTCGCAACCGGGGCGCTCGGCGCCGCGCCACGGTAGCGCGGCAGTCCGGAGCATGAGCAAGGCTTCGGGCTAGCCGCCAATCGGGACAGGCATCCCTTGTCCTATCCTCTTAGCCATCTGAGCCACGCCGCCTTTCGCCGGAAACCGCTGGCCGCCGAATGAGGCCCCCGCTCAGTTGGATGGCCGGCGGCTTCCAGGATCAGGTTCGCAATCGCGTCAGGATGCGAAATCATGGAGAGATGGCTGGACTTCACTTCGATGGTCTTGGCGCCCATCCGCTTGGCCATAAATCGCTCGAGGTCTGGATCGATTGTGCGATCCTCCGTTGAGACCGCGTAGAAGCTCGGCTTAGACCGCCAAGCGGCATGTTCGGTCTTGCCGGTCAGCAGCGCTTTCTGAAACGGCTCCTGCACAGCATAGAGCACCTTGGCCTTAGCCTCCGGAATGTCTCCCGCGAAGTCCCGGAGGAACGCTGCCTCGCTAAGGCGCCCCTCATCGCCGTCAAAGACAATTCCGGCCGACGCCGGCGGCGTCGGGTATTTTTTGGCGAGGGCTGGATAGTCCTCGCCTGCATCCGGAGCCCGCGCGGCCACATAAACAAGCGCCGAAACGTTGGGATGCATGCCGGCCTCGGTGACGATCATTCCCGAGAAGGAATGGCCCACGAACACAGTCGAACCGTCCTGCCGATCCAGCACGCGCTGTGCCGCGGCGACCGCCTCTGGCAGCGTCGTCAGCGGATTTTGTACCGAGGTGACGTTGAGACCCTTTGCCTGCAGCAGCGGGATCACCTCGGACCAGCACGACCCGTCCGCGAAGAGCCCATGCACGAGCACGACATTTCGGGCCTTCGGAGTCGCGTTCGCAACGCCATGAGCGTAAACGAGCGTCGCCGCTCCCGCTGCCAGGCTGGTCATAAAAAAGCGTCTGTTCATCATGATCAAAATCCTTCTCCCTGTTCTCCTCCGGGTGACCGGAGCCGCAGGTTGATCTTTGGGCGCCAAGGTAGCCAGTCATTTTTGCTCTACCGATGCCCATCCGGAAGGCAGCGCCAGCCTGTCGTCGACGCGCGGTGGCCGATGGTACGACCGTTAGTCATCCTCAGCAGGCCGTTAAGGCAAAGCCGGTCGTGACTAGGCGGTCAGCTCATGTGGATTGCTACTCAGCTGGACAGATTCGGCGTCGCCTGGTGAAAAAGCTCGAGGAGGATGCCGTTGGCGCGTGTGGGCGTCAATCGGAAACAGGCGGCCCCTCGTCGTAAGACTCGAGGTCGATCACCTTCCCCTTGAAGACAAAGTAAACGACCAGTGTGTAGATGATTGTGATTGGGAGAACAATCAGGCCGGCGCCCCAAAACATAAATGCTTGACTTGACCGCGGCGCCGCTGCCTCCGCAATAGTTACCGAGAAGGGGATCATGTAGGGATAGAACGAAACAGCCAGGGTCAAGAATGCGGCAGCGAAGATACTGGCGCCGCTGAGAAACGGCAACAATTCTCGGCGGCGCCGGATTGAAACCGCCATGATCACGCAGGCGGCGATCCCCATCAGCGGAAACACGAAGAGCACCGGCCGTTCGCGCCAGCGGTGCATGACAGCAAGATCCAGAAGTAGCGAATAGACGAAGATGATGGCGAGGAAGGCGAGCACGCCCGCGAGAAGACTCGGCAGGATGCCAAAGGCGAGAGCCTGCACGTCTTGCGTCGTCTTTCGAGTCAGCCAGCCGGCGCCGAGCAAGGCATAGCCTACACAAAGGCCCGCTCCGCACAGCAGGGCGAAAGATGAGAGCCACCCGAAGGGTCCCCCGGCGTAGCGGCCGTTCTCGACCGGCAAACCCTCGACCAGCGCGCCGATCATCATTCCCTGGATGAAGGACGCAACAAGCGAACCCAGAATGAAACAACTATCCCAAAAAGCCCGGTGGTGCGGGCTCTTTTCACGAAATTCGAACGAGACCCCACGCAGGATCAATCCGGCCAGCATGACGAACACGGGCAGATAAAAAGCGGACAGCAGAATTGAGTATACCAGCGGGAACACGCCAAACAGGATTGTGGCAGTCACAACCAGCCACGTCTCGTTGCCATCCCAGACCGGCGCTATGGCGGCCAACATATGGCGCCTGCCGCGATCATTGGGCATCAGCGCAAGCAGCATGCCAACGCCGAGATCGAAGCCATCGAGCAGCACGTATAGCAGGATGGTGAAGGCGAGTACGGCCGTCCAGAATTCGGTCATAAATTACCCCTCGGTTGGACGATCGGCGCGGGGAATCAGGCTCGGCCTGTCAATGGGAATTGAAAGGGGTCGTTTTGGGTTACTTTCACCCGGCTCTGGCATGGGGCGTGACACTGGGCCGCGGCGAAGCAGGCGAAGGATAAAGGCGGCGCCAGCAGCGAAGATCACGCTGTAGACGACGGAGAAGATGGCTAGTGTTGCGGCAACCTCCGGCGCGGTAAGGAAGGGCGTTGCAGCATCCGCGGTTCGCAGCAAACCGTAAACGGTCCAGGGCTGTCGGCCGACTTCCGCGGTAAACCAGCCCGTCAGCGTCGCGATGAAGCCAATCGGAAAGGAAAGAAAGATCGCAATGAGCAGGCCGCGTTGTCCTTCGATACGTCGACGAACGATCTGCAGGCTGCCATACCATGCGAGCGCGAGCATCAGCAGCCCGCATCCGACCATTACTCGAAAGGCGAAGAAGGGAATCAACACTGGCGGACGATCTTCGGGAGGAGAGCTCTTAAGACCGACTTCCTTGGCGGTCAGGCTCATCGAGCCGATCAGGCTGCCGAGATAGGGGATGCTGATCGCATAGTCATTCGATTCGGTCTTTTCGTTGGGCCAGGCGATCAAAACTTCGGAAGCGGGCTGCTCGTCATTCCAGCGCGCCTCGATGGCTGCGAACTTGGCTGGCTGCTTATCGTGTGTGTAGTCGCCGACGAGATGCCCGACCAGCATCTGCGCTGGCACCAGGACCGCAGCCAAACCGAGAGACATGCGCAGCATAATCTCGGCCTCAGCCTTGAACGCGCCGCGCAGCAGATGCCACGCCCCGGTCGCAGCGATACAGAAGGAGGAGGTGATATAGGCTGCCAGCAACATGTGTGGAAATCGCACCCACACCACGGAGCTGAAGATGATATCGAACCAACTGGTGGGCTCGAACACGCCCGACGGCAGCTCTTGGTAGCCTACCGGCCATTGCATCCAACTATTGTTGACCATGATCCAGAACGAAGACAAAGTCGTTCCGAGCGCCACCATCGCGCAAGAAAAAAAGAAAAACCATTTTGGCACGCGCTCCCTGCCAAACATCAATACCCCAAAGAAACTGGCTTCAAGCGCGAAGGCTGTGAAACTTTCATAGAGCAGAAGCGGACCCTGGATGGCGCCAGTTCTTCTGGAGAGTTCGCTCCAATTGGTGCCGAACTGGAACGCCATGACGATGCCCGAGACCACGCCCATCCCAAACGCGACCGCGAAGATTCCGCGCCAGAAGTCGAACAGGCGTCGATAGACGGGCCTTCCGGTGACAAGCCATCGCGCTTCCAGCACGCACAGCCACGCGGCTAACCCGACCGTGAAGGCCGGGAAGATGATATGGAAAGAAATTGTTACCGCGAACTGGATGCGGGACAGGAGCAGCGCCGTGATATCCATCGGGATGGATCCCTCTTGAGTCCCGGAAAGAAAAAGCCAATGGGGGCGTGAAAGTTCACAAATCCCGCAAGGGCTAAACACCGGCGCTTTAAGGGATGTTGTCGATCACCATCTCCCAGACATCGTGCCCTTTGCCCTGCAGCACCGCCTTCGCGCTGTACACGGCCATTCCGATGATAGCGTCGGGCTGCACGAAGGGCGTGGGGGGCATCACCAGCTCCATAGGTTTAACCTTCACATGCAGCAGCGCCGGTCCTTTCTGGGCCAGCCATTCCTGCACCGCCTCCTCCAACTCGCCGACTTTCGATATGCTTGCGCCCCACAAGCCCATCGCCGTGGCTACTGCGCCGAAGTCGGGATTCTTGAGATCCGTAAAGACCGGGACCAGTCCCGCCGCCTTTTGCTCGATATCGACGAAGCCAAGCTTGCCGTTGTCGTAGACCGCGATCTTGATCGGCAAATTCTCCTGCACAGTTGTCAGAAGGTCGCCGAACAGCATGGCGAGCCCGCCATCCCCGGACAACGAGATCACCTGGCGGCCAGGCTGGCACTTCTGCAGTCCGAGCGCCGACGGCATCCCGCCGGCCATGGTGCCATGCAGCAGGCTGGCGAAGGTGCGCCGCTTGCCAGCCGTGTCAATATGGCGGGTCATCCAAACGGTCGGCGTGCCATCGTCGGAGGCAAACAGCGCGTCTTCAGCGGCATATTTGTTGATGACCTTGGTCAAATGGACGCCAGAGATGGCGGCGTCGCCATGCTCCGGGCGTTCAGCTTTGTCTGTTGCCTTTTCCTTGTCGTAACGATGAAGGCAGGCTTTCAGGAACGCGTTGTCGGGATGCTGCCTGATCCGAGGCAGCAGGGCTTCCAGCGTCGCCGCGATACTGCCGACAAGACCAATCTCGACCGGATGGCGTCGTCCAAGATGAGTTGGATTGATGTCGATCTGAATAATCCTGGCGTTGTCCGGGTAGAATTGCCCCCACGCGAAATCTGCGCCAAGCAGCAGCAGGACGTCGCAGTCCAGAACAGCGTGATAGCCGGGAGCGCCGCCGATAATGCCGGTCATTCCGACATTGTAAGGATTGTTGTACTCCAGGAAGTCCTTGCCGCGCGAGGTGTGCGCCATCGGGGCCTTCAACTTGGCCGCTGTCGCCACGACTTCGTCGTGTGCGTTTTCACAGCCGGAGCCTGCATAGATGGTGATCGCTTCGCTCGAGTTCAGGATGGCGGCGATCGCTTCAAGGTCGGCGTCGCTGGGGCGAACTACGGGGCGACGGGTGTGAATGGCGTAAGGCGGCTCATCGGGGGCTGCGGCATTGGCTACATCGGCGGGCACCACGAGGACGGCCACGCCCTGTTTCGTCAACGCAGCCTGGCAAGCAGCGACTGTCTTGCGGCGGGCATGCTCCGGGGTCAAAATCATGTCGCAGTAGACGCTGCAGCCCCTGAAGACATCCTTGAAATCCACCTCCTGAATGGAATCGAAGCCAAGGTCGCGGCGCACGATCTGGGTCGCAATGAGAACTACCGGGGCGCGGTTACGATTGGCCTCGTAAAGGCCATTGATGAAATGGAGACTGCCGGGGCCACAGGTGCCAGCGCACGCAGCCAGACCTCCCGTCAGCTGCGCCTCAGCGGCGGCAGCGAAAGCGCCTGCTTCTTCATGCCGCATATGCACGAAATCGATGCTGCTGCGATCGATTGAATGCGCGATCTGGTTCATCGTGTCGCCGACGATCCCGTAGCAGTTCTTGACGCCGGCAGAAACAAGCGTCTCCACCAATACGTCGGCAACTTTCTTGCTCATTTCTGTACCTTTTATTGACGATGGCCGTTGGAAACACCGACGATGTCCCGCATTGTGTCCAGGGCTCGTGGATCTCTAGGCGATGTAGTTCTTCAGAACCGGGAGGTCTGTCACGGAGTAAGCCATGCCGAAGCGATAGCCGCGACCAACCCGTAGCGGCGCAATCATGTGCATGTCCTCGCCTGCTACGACGGGTAGCGCCAGTTCGGCGGATCCAGCCCAGACATCCGTAAATAGCAGATCGTCCATCAGGGATAGAACGAGTTCGTCGACGGCAGGTCCTTCACGTCGGCTTGCGGCCAAGTTTGGGAAGTAGCGACGCATAGTGGTTGGGCGGCTGAAAACAGATCGCGCATCATCGATTTTTTCCTCCAGCTGAATGCGGGCGGTCGCCATGCGCTCGCCATGCGCCGAAATACTGGCGCCGAAGCGGCTTCCCCTGACGATCGGTGCGGCGGCAAGACTTGGCGCAGCGAAGCTTCGAGTCTGAAAGATATTGCCCAATTTGGCAGGATAGCCTTGGATCCAGCAGCGCGTAATGGCGGCGTCATTGTTCACAAAGCAGTATGGGCAATGATTGACCTGCCGTCCGTCAAGGCGCGCCTCGATGAGCACGAGAGCCTCTCGGTACTGATAACGGGCCGGATCGGTCACCTCATCATTGGAGCCTGTGAACTGCCAATCGATGAACCAGAAAAAAGCGCGTCCGTGGGAACTCTCGTCTGGTGCGAGACCGGGCGGCAGGAGTGCGGCGACAGCGAGCGGGTCGGCCCAATACTCGATGGCAATGCAGTCGCATGAATAGTGCCAGGGAGGCGCCGGCGTTAGCTCTGAACGTCCTTGCGGGCTGAGCGGAACCGTATAGCCCATGAGCATATCCGCACAAATCCTTCCTGACCCTCGAGCCACTTACGTTCGTTTGGTCGCTCATGAAAGGATCGCGTCAGACTGCCCTCAGCGCGAGTTTTACGTTGGTAAATTTTGTAAAGAAAAACTTTTTCGGAGCATTCGCTGATTGGCGTACCCCAAAAGCCTCCTGATTAACCCCCGCCGTGCTTCGCGATCTGCCTCGATAAACGAGGAGAACGCTTTCTGACATGGTCGCCAGCGCCTGACGAAACGCAGATGCTTCCGGGGTCTAATTGCGGCAACAGGAATACAGAACAGCACGACAAGAGGCCTGCGTAACGTCTCGACCTTCGCGTTTTTAATAGCAGACAGCTTGACAGCAGAATAAGCACTTATTGTTAGCGGCCGATAATAGACGGGCGGCATTCCTCCAGAAGGAGGCGCGCGGCGGTTAGATCGTGGGTCGCGAATCCTTCCGTGAACCGGCCATAAATCCCCTCCAGCATCAAATACGCAGCGTCGCTCCTGGCATTCTCGTGCCACATTCGCGCGAGAGGGATTGCGGCTTTAAGCTCCCACCCGAGCGCGGATTGCTTCCTGGCGCAATCTATGGCGCTGAGGAGCAACTGTTCCCCTCCAGCGCTCTCCGGCTCCGGTAGCATAAGCAGGATCTCGCCATGCGTTCGCAACAAATCTGGCCGCCAACATTGTTCGTCAACCCGCTCAGCGCGCGTGAGCGCAGCATGGAGCACGGACCGCGCTTCCTCTCCCCGCCCTGCGCTTGCAAGCGCTTTCGCCAATACGCAGCATGTCGATGAGGCTACGATGTGGTAAGAATCAACAAGCATTTCCCTGTATGCGTCTTGTAATATTTTCAGTCCCTCTGACACATCGCCATTCGCCAGGATGAGTTCGCCTTTTTGCGCGCGAGCAATGGTCTGAAAGACAGAAAGCGAGTATTTGGTTGCATGAGCGATGGCGACCTCGACGAGTTCATCCGCAGCTACAAGATCACCGCACCACAAGAAAACAGGAATAGTATAGACGAGCACGAAACAATAGGAAACATGATGGCGGTATCTCGCCATTTGACTGATCGCCTGACGCGCAGAGTCTAAAGCTTGATTCGGAAAACCCTGAAGCCATAGCGATCGAGCGAGGGCAAATCGAGCGCGCGCTTCACTCAGTAAGTCGAACTGCTTCAAGGTCGCGTGTGAAGCCAGCCGAAAGCCAAGGTTACAATGGCGCAGCGCGGCCGCCTGATCGCCCGAAGCGTGATAGGATGCTCCCAGCATCCACTCGGCCAGCACTTTCTCAACAGAGCCCCCTGCGCGGTCGGCCAGGGTGGCGCTTTCCTTCGCGGCCGCGAGCGCTCCTTTGAAATCGCCACGGCGAGTTAGGACAACATTAAGGTCCGCGAGCAAATTGAGTTGACTACGAGTGTCCTGAAATTTCGTGGATAAACCGAGGGCATGGTCAAATATCGCCCTGACGTCCTCGATATCGCCCGTAATATACACTGCCGAGCGCGCAAGCAAGTACGCAAGCTGAAGTTCTCGCCGGGCGCCTCGCTCGCTGACACTCAACTTGGACATGGCCCGACGGCACCATCGCTGGCACTCGCCGAATTGCGACAGTCCCAGAAAGAGGGGGCCCGCTAGGGCGGCGAGTTCGAGTCCGATCGATTCGTTGCCTAAACTGGAAAAACTCCATGCCAGCGCTTTGCGAATGTTCCCGAGGTGAGGTATGTAGTTCGCCGCTTCGCGGCCATCAAACTCCGAACCTCCGTTTGTGACTTCTTTGAGAAAGTCAACAAAGAACGAGGCGTGTCTCTCAGCGACTGCCTCCTCATGGCCACGATCCTTGAGCATAGAAGCTGCATATATTCGGGTGGTATCCAAAAGCCGGTAACATACAGGTCTGCTCGTTGATGAGACGGAGACGAGAGACTTATCGACAAGGCCGCTAACTGCGGCGGCTAAGCCCTTCGTTTCTGCTTCGACGGGTCCTGCGACCGCTAGTACCGCACGCCAGGTGAACGTGCCGACAAAGACTGACAGCATGCAAAGAATTTGCTGCTCATCCCGCGACAACAGTCTGAAGCTCCAGTCCAGCATCGCCTGCAGCGTTCGGTGTCGCGGCGCGGCGCTCCTTAGGCCTTGCAACTGCAGCGCAGCATCGTGATCGAGAAGATCGGCGGTCCCCAGGATGCCGTAGACCCCGACCCGGCTCGCAGCAAGCTCGATTGCCAGGGGGATGCCATCTAACCGACGGCAGATGTCTGCCACAATCGGCGCATCGCTGTCACTGAGTTCAATCGAATAACCGGCAGAAGTTGCCCTCTCCATAAAAAGCTGAATGGCTGGTGAGGCAATTGCCTCGTCGGCCGAAGGTGTGTCCTTAGCCGGGCCTTCGAGTGCCGATAGCAGATACGCCTCCTCGCCCTCGATGCGCAACGCCTCTCGGCTGGTCGCCAAAAAGCGCCCCGAAGGCGCTCCGCCGACGAGACGCGCGGCCAAAGGCGCGGCGGCCTCTATCACATGCTCGCAACCGTCAAACACAATGAGAAAGTGCTTGTTGGCCAGAAAGGCAAGTATGAACGGCTCTGGATCAACACCCGGGACGGAACAGCCGATTGCGGCCGCGACGGCGCTCGCCACGTCTTCCTTATCTGCGATCGAGCTCAGGTCGACAAAAAACACCGAGTCATCGCCAAAGTGTTGGCGAACCGCGTGGGCAACCGCGACCGCCACAGTGGTTTTTCCGATGCCGCCTGGTCCAATTACGCTAATGAAACGCTTCGACAAGATTTGGACAGACAACTCCGCGACGGTCCCGCTCCTGCCGATCATCGATTGCAGCGGTGTCGGAAGGGAGGGCTGGCGTTCGGAAATTACCGTGGCGTCGATGGCTACGGCGCCTTCGCGCGCTAAGCGGTACAGCGGCGTCACGATGGAATAGCCGCGCCGCGGCACGTTTATGACATATCGTGATCCCTGGCTGTCGTTGCCCAGCACCCGACGAAGTGTCGCGATGTGCACACGAAGATTGGGTTCCTCAACGATTGTTTGTGGCCAAACGCGATCGAGCAGTTCCTGTACGCTTACGACCTCGCCTGCTCGTTCGATCAGGGCGATAAGTATGTCCAGGGCCCTGCCACTGATGGCGACCGGCGCTCCATCTCTAGAGAGCAGCCGCTCGCTTGCAGAAAGGCGATAGGGGCCAAAAAGCACCGCCTCTCCGCTCAATGGTTCGGTGCGATTTGCCATGATACCCGCGCTCGCCGTCCTGTCCTCACTTCACGGCAGTAATCCCAACGTGTGGGCTGCCCGAAACATATCAGCATTGCGTCGAGGCTCCGCGATCGCGCTCGACATTGAGGCGCTTGGGCGACTCCTCCCATAGCGCCTGTTTACGTATTTCAGGATCACCGTCGCCGCCGGGCCTACATTTCCGATATCCCGACGGCGACCAGAGTTTTGGCGTCTCGGCCTCATGCTGGAAGCGTTGGCGGCCGGATCGTCCGTTAAACCATGTGACGCACCGGCGGCCATGGCTCGGGGTAGCGCGCTTGCGACCCGACACCGGGATCAGGGCAAGCCGCCGCTCCGGGGAGATCAGGAAAGGCTCAGCGACGTTCCCGAAGATAGCGCTTATGTCGAAGATTTGGCAAATCGATGATATCGACGAAAGAAGCGGCCGCCGGCTCCGCATTGCGGATCGTCGAGGAATGGTGGCTGGCGGCGGCCAGACCACCTCCTGCGAGCCTCGACAGCCGCGGGACCGGACCAATGGGGGCCTGCAGATCGCAGGTGCGGCGGCTTGAGAAGCGCGCCCCAAAGCCATCGGCAATGAGATACTTTATAAGGCTTTCGTCGAGGCGCAGGCAAAAATGGATCTTCCGGTCCGCGTCAGTGGCCAGACCCGGGTCTCAAGCTGCTTGCAGCGAGAGATGGTCCATCCCATCCGCCGCGACCCCGGTATCGATTATGCTTGAGGATAGCAGCTCGTTAGGCAAAGAAATGGCCAAAACGGCAAACCGATCAACGATCCGCGTCGCCTCCGGCCCCGCGATCCCAAGTCGCGGCTTTTTTTGACCTTTCATGATTGGCGTTGTCTGTCATGCTGCGGGCGCCTAATCTTTCGAAGACTCTTTTCGGATGCGATCTGGGCGGCAAGGGCAAGGGTATGAGATTGAGGCCTGGGGAACAGATTTCTTTTGAGCGCTTCCGCTTACTTCCTGCAGAGCGACTGCTTCTTAAGGAAGGCTCGCCGGTGGCCATCGGCAGCCGTGCGCTCGACCTGCTGATCGCATTGACGCATCGCGGCGGAGATGTCGTGAGCGCGCGCGAACTTATCGCGCAAGTTTGGCCCCATGCTGTCGTCGAAGAGGGTAATTTGCGGGTGCAAATTGCCGCGCTTCGCAAGTCGCTCGGAGACGGAGTCGATGGAGGGCGATATGTCATGACTGTCGCTGGAAGGGGCTATGCCTTCGTGGCCCCAATTCAACGATCTATGCACCGAGTCACATCGCCATTCGTGCCCTCATCGGAGCAGCCCGCAACAAACCTCCCGCCCGCGCCGATATTCTTGGTCGGCCGCAAGGAAGCCATCGACATCCTGACGTTGCTGCTGTTGTCGCGGCGCTTCGTTAGTATTGTCGGGCCGGGGGGTATCGGGAAGACGACTGCAGCAGTGGTGGTCGCGCACACCGTCCTTCGCGATTTCGGAGAGGATGCTGTCTACTTCGTCGACCTCGGTTCGATCAGTGAACCATCGCTGGCCGTCAGCACCATCGCCTCTACACTTGGTTGCTCCGTTCAGGGTGCTAATGCAGAGGCCAATCTCTGCGCTTTCTTGATCGACAAGCGCATGCTAATCGTACTCGACAGTTGCGAGCACTTGATCGAGACAATAGCGCCGCTTGCCGAACGGCTTTTCCGTGAGGCACCTTCGGTGTATCTGTTGGCGACCAGCCGCGAAGCGCTCCGTGTTCAAAACGAAAACGTTCATCTTCTCTCGCCGCTCAGTAGCCCGATTTATGAAACGCCATCAGCCGCACAGGCTTTGGCTTCGCCCGCTGTCCAGCTGTTTATGGAGCGAGCGGCCTCGAGCGGCTATCGCTCCGAGCTTAGCGAAGCCGACGCGCCGATTGTCGCCAATATCTGCCGTAGGCTCGACGGCATCGCCCTGGCTATTGAACTTTCGGCCAGTCGGGTGGGGACATATGGGATCCGCGGAACTGCAGACCTTCTCCACGGCGGCGCTGAACTCTTCCTTCTCGGTCGGCGTAGTGTACAGCCCAGACACCAGACGCTGCATGCAACGCTTGAATGGAGCTTCACGCTTCTGTCACCCGACGAGCAGAGGGTCTTCCGGCTGCTTTCGGTCTTCGTTGGTCAGTTCACGCTTGAGGCGGCGAGTTCGGTGGCTGGCGTGTCCGATAGCGGGCCGCAGACAGTAATCAATGCAGTCGCCAGCCTCGCCGACAAGTCGTTGATAACGGCATCGTCAATAGCTGGACGGCCCTATTTTCGGCTATTGGACGTGACGCGCTCGTTCGCCTCGCTTAAGCTTCGCGAAAGCGGCGAGGAAGATGCAGCCGCACAACGCCATGCATGTTACTTTGCCGCTCTCCTTGATCCAGCGACAATTGAGGCCGCAACTCTCGGCGACCGCAGCCCGGGTATCAACCCGCTTCAAGTCGGAAATATTCGCAAAGCGCTCGGAACAAGTTTTTCCGGTTCGGGCGAACCGCTCATCGGCGTTCGACTCGCCGCCCGCGCGGCGCCTTTGTTTTTTGGGCTTTCACTGCTCGACGAAATTCAGAAATGGTGCCGATTAGCCACAAGAGCACTTGATGAGACGAATCGAGGGACACTGCTTGAACTGGACCTCCAAGGAGCTTTGGCGATGTCGTCCATGTTCACTGGAGGCGACAACCAGGAAATCAGCTGCGCCCTTGAACGCGCACTGGAGATCGCTCAGGCTATAGGCCATACACAACATGAAATTCACCTGCTTTTGGGTCGCTATATCTTTCTTACTCGTCTTGGCGATATAGCTGGCGCTTTGGCTGCAGTGCAACAAAGCGCTGCGCTCGTTGAAGCGCGGGGACGCTCTAATGAGAGAGCAATGACCCAATGGATACTCGGCGCGGCTTATCACCTGGCTGGGGATCAACCGGCTGCTGTGCGCCACTGTGAGATTGGATTCGAGCTTAGAGCAAATATGACTTTGGAACCGGTGAACTTCTTCGGATATGACTACAATGCACGAGGACTGACAGCTCTAGTAAAATCTCTGTGGTTATGCGGATTTCCGGATCGGTCCCTTAAACTTCTGCGTCAGGGGATTGACGATGCAACTGCCTTCGATCATCCAGTCTCCTATTGCGTTTTTCTTCTGTTTTCGACGCCCGTATTGATATGGAGCGGGGCGCTCACAAAGAAGCAATCGAGCCCACGGAACGTGCGATCAGGAAGACCACCCAATATTCCCTCGCTCCCTATCATGCGGTCGGCGTCGGGCTCAAAGGCGAACTCATGGTCGCAAGCGGAGATCCTGGGTCCGGCGTGGCGATCTTGCGCGATGCTCTGGAGGCAATGGACCCCGCCAGATACCACATAATGAGGCTGGAACCGCTGCGCGCCCTGGCGGAGGGACTGATGCTTTCCGGCAGGTCCGATGAGGCCCTCGACACGATACGGGAGGCGTTGGCGCTGGCTGAGCAAGGCGGAGGGACATTGTGGTTACCCGACTTGCTCAGGGCTCATGGCGACATTCTATTGGCTCAGCCTCATGCGGATTTCGCCGCAGCGGAACGAATCTTCGTTCGCTCAATGGACGAAGCCCGAAAGCAGTCGGCGCTGAGCTGGGAGTTGAAGGCCGCTCTTCCATTGGCGCGGGTGGTGGCGCAGCAAGGGAGAGTAGGTCAAGCTCGCTCCATGCTTGAAACCATATATGGACGATTTACAGAGGGTTTTGAAACCCGAGATCTCGTCTCCGCGCGGCAGCTGCTCCACGAACTAAACTCGATGCACTGATTTGCATCTATTCCGACGAGCCTAGTGTGTCTAAGCCGGCGCCTGAAAAAGCTCGCGCGCTCTTCAGAGCGCCTTCCAGGATCATTCCTTTACAAAATTTACCAACGTAAAACTCGCGCCTCGCGGGGTCAGGCGCAATTCTTCCACGCGTGCAGCAATCTAACGCAATCGCCTCAACCACAAGCACTGAGGTTTGCCGATATTTTGAGGAGATATGCTATTTCTAACATCCAGTCGGACTTACGGAGCCGCGGCCGCCGCGTCATTGCCAATGTCCGAGCGACTGTGTGGTCCTCGATAGATCCCTCCGACATTGCTGTGTCCCCTCGCGAACGGCCATCTCCTCGGCAATTTGGGTGAGACCTCTAACCAGCGCAAGATCGCTATCGCCACCCGACGAGATGAAGGCGCCGCTTGAATGCAGGTTACCGCGTCGGCCGCGTTAGCTATTTTTCAATCAAACATGAAGGCATGCCATGACGAAGGAAAGTTTTGACGCCCCCCAGCCCATTCGCGGCGAATATGGCGCAACGGATCCGGGCCCTCGCAATTTGGAGCTAGATCGGCAAAACCCTGACATTCTCCTGCCCCCGGCGACAGACAACGGGTCGATCCCAAATCTGAAGTTTTCGTTCGGCATGGCCCATAATCGCCTCGAAGAGGGGGGCTGGGCGCGGGAGGTCACAGTTCGGGAGTTGCCCGCGGCAAAGGCAATGGCCGGCGTCGATATGCGCCTTGGTCCCGGCGTGGTGCGCGAGCTGCATTGGCACAAGGAAGCGGAATGGGGCTATGTGCTGCAGGGACAGTGCCGCATCACCGTCGTCGATCCCGACAGGAATGTCTACATCGACGATCTCAAGGCCGGCGACATTTGGCTTTTCCCGGCCGGCTTCCCCCATTCCATCCAGGGTCTTGCGGAAGGTTGCGAGTTTCTTCTCGTCTTCGACGACGGCAATTTCTCCGAGAACGAGACGCTTCTGGTGACCGAACTCATGGCGCATACGCCCATTGATGTTCTCGCCAAGAATTTCGGCATTCCGGCGGAGCACTTCGCTCATCTTCCCCCCAAGGAAAAATACATCTTTCCGCTTCCGGTTCCCCCGCCTCTCGAAGAGGTTCTCGCCAGATTGCCGAAGCAGCGCCCAGCCAATCCCTTCACAATCCATGGCGGCGATGTTGCGCCGAGCCAATGGGACGGCGGCAAGACCACGATCATCGACGTCAGGAATTTCCCGGTGACCAACATGGCCGCGCTCATCATCGATCTGGAGCCCGGCGCGATGCGTGAAATTCACTGGCACCCCGACGCTGATGAGTGGCAGTTTTACATCGAGGGCGAAGCGCGCATGACCGTGTTCGACGCGACATCCAAGGCCCGTACTTTCAATTACAGGGCCGGCGATGTCGGCTATGTGCCAAAGACGCTGGCGCATTACATCGAGAATATCGGCAATACGCGGGTGCGCGTGCTCAATGTATTCAACAAGCCCGAGTTCAAGGATGTCGCGCTGAACCAATGGCTCGCTCTGACGCCGGCCGAGCTGGTCCGCGGCCACCTGGAGCTTGACGACACGGCCATGGCGGCCTTGAACCCCAACAGACGGTCTGTTGTGTCCGGGCTGTCCTCCTGACGGCGTCTGCGCATCTTCTGCGCCTGTAGTGGAATGAAGAGAACTGCGGGCGCGCGCATCCTTCTCCTTGCCAGGGGCGCGGTATCATCGTGATCCATCAAATTAGATTTGCCCAGGGCCAGACGGCGCACCGGGCAAATCGCCGGACGGATCGGCATCGCAACGAATCCTTCCAGTTTCGGCGCCGTTCAGGACACGCCACCCATCGGCGTTCATCCGAACTCAGGCCCATAGTCTGGCGTGGCCGGTAAATTGGGGGACGCTCCCGACTCCGACGAAGAGAAAGCACGTGAGCACGATCGCCAAGCCTCAAGGAGCCTCAGCCACTGCGGGATCGCTGCCGACTTGGACCGTCCTGACTCAAGCGACGCTCATGACGGGGCTCGCCGGTTTTGTTGACGCCGTCGGCTACACGGCGATGGGACATCTTTATCTCTCCTTCATGAGCGGAAACAGCACGCAATTCGGCATGGCTGTGGCGGGCCACGACACTTTTGTGGTCGGCTGGGCCGGCGCGGTGATCGCGAGTTTCGTGCTTGGCGCCTTTCTGGGTACGTTGGTTTACGTGGCCGCAAGCCGGATCAAAATGACGCTGGTGCTTGCCTGTGAATTCGTCTGTTTCGCGGCGGCATGGAGCCTCCAGGGCCTATTGGCCACGAATATCGCCCTGCTTTTCGTGTCTGTGGCCATGGGCATGCAAAACGCCATTCACGAAGCGATTGCCGGCGCATCGACGGGCAAGAGCTTTGTCACCGGCGCCTTGTTTGGCGTAGGGGACGCGCTGGCGCGCGCCTGCTTGGGGCGCACTCGCTTTGCCGAGGCAGGAGCCAATGCTGTTTCATGGCTAGCCTTCATCGTCGGCGTCACATGCGGCGCGCTCACTGTCGGCTCCTTGGGCGTGTCCCTAGCGATTCTGCTCGCTGCCGGAGTGCTGCTCGTGCTCCTGACACTGTCTTTCCTGTAGAGCACCGAGCGGACCCGGCCGAAGCGAGCTAAATCATGAAACGCCATAGAGCCCATCTGCTTTGTGCGGGATCCAAGGAAAAGTGCCCATGTTTTTCATCGTCCTGCACTACGCCAGTCGCAATTTCATAAATCCGCCTTGGCGTCTGGTGCGTCCTTGGCTGTGAATTTGTGTGCGATAATGCATTCTGCGCGGCGGTACGGCATTCAATTGAGTGAGTGGATGGCGATATTCTAGAATATCTCCTTTGGAAAAGGCTGCGGCACCTCGGGCTGACGCTCAAAAAAGTCATTGCGCGCCGCTGAACAAGATCGCGCCGTATCGCAAAGGCGCGGGAGGAATGGCGCGTCAGTCAGCCCGATCTGAACCCGGAACAGCTTGTTTTCATCATGAAACCGGCGCGAAGACCATGGTTCGGCTGTATGGCCGCGCCCCGCGCGGCCATCGCCTCAAAGCTTCAGCTCCGTTTGGCCACTGGATGCCGACGAAGATCGTCGGCGCCTTGCGATGCGATGCAGTCACAGCGCCCTGCGTTCGACGGGCTGATGAACTGTCCTTGTTTCCTGGCCTATGTCGAACATTTTCTCGCGCCAACCTTGCGCAAGGATGACGTCGTCATCATGGACGATCTGCCAGCGCACAAAGTAGCCGGCGTCCGCGAAGCGATCGAGCCTGTGCGACGCTTCGCTATTTCCCAGCCTACAGCCCCGACTCTAATCCTATAGAATAAACGTTCGCCAAGTTGAAAGCGGCGCTGCGAAAAGCCGCTGCGCGAACATTCACAGCGCGCATCCAAGCCATCACTCAGGCGATCGCAGACTTCAAACCGCAAGAACGGAACGTGTTAACGACAATGAGACAGCCGGGGTTTGAATTTAAGCTTGGATTTGGAACCTTTGGATTGCCGGCTTGATCCAGGCGGCGATTGGTTTGAACGGGGGTTCCGGCGGCTTCTTGACGAAGCGTTCTGGATTAGCCTGGAAGGCGCGATCGAGGATTTTCTGGCGGGCTGCGTAGACCTCGTCGGCCTGACCGTAGTGGACTTGATCCGGCGTCATCAGGCCGATCCCGGCGTGATGATTCCGATTATACCAATCGAAGGAAGCGCGGCAGAACGTCGCGACGAGCGCGATGCTTGCGCCCGGCGCTCAATTCACACAAAAGACGGCCGATTCGGCCGACGCGATCTTCGCGGCGATCGATCGCCTCGACGGCGACGCTGAGGCCAAGCGCGCCCATGACGAGATACGCGCGGCGCGATCGGCCTTCGTGAAGGCGCTTCGCCTCGGCCACAAGGCGCTCTCGGCGCAGGAGGCGCGGCATTTGGGCGACGCGCAACAAGCGCGCGTTCTCAACATCGCGGAAGCCACGCCCCTCGCCGGCGGCTATCTCCTGCCGGCGCCCGTCGCCGCGAGTCTTCTGCGGCGCGTCGAACTCTACACCCCTGTTGCGTCGGTGGCGCGCGTCATCACGACCGATACCGGCGGTCCGCTTTCCTGGCCCTTGGTCGACGAGGCTTCTATGGGCGCAGGCATTGTCGCCGAGAACAGCACGCTCAATGCGGTGGATATGCCAGTCGGAACGCTTGGGCTGAACGCCAGTAAATTCTCGTCGGGAATCATTCCTGTTTCGCTGGAGGTCTTGCAGGACAGCGCCGTAAACATCGAGGATATGCTGCTCGATTTGTTGGCTGCGCGCCTTGCGCGAGGCATGAACAGTTTCTTTACTAGCGGAACGGGCGTAAACCAGCCGCAGGGCGCGCTGACCGGCGCCAGCCTTGGCGTAACGCTCCCGGCGGCCAACACAACGTCGCTGACCTCGGACGGCTTGATCGCGCTCTATTCGAGCGTCGACGCCGCCTATCGCCAGAGCTTGCGTTGCGTTTGGATGATGAACGATATGACATTGCTGGCGGTGCAGAAGATCGCCGCGGCGCAAGGCTGGCCGCTATGGTTTCCCGATCCGCTTCTCCAACCCGGCGGACCGCCGCCGCAGGGGCGACTGTTCGGCCGTCCCGTCGTCATCAACAATGATATGCCGGCGATGGCGGCGAGCGCCAAGCCGATTCTGTTCGGCGATTTTGCCTCTTTCGTGGCGCGCTTCGTCAACGGCGCCGCGATCCTACGGATGAATGATTCCGGCTATCTTTCGAAAGGCCAGACGGCCTTCGTCGCGTTCGCACGAGCGGACAGCCGGGTCGCCAACTGGAGCGCGGGAGCCGCGCTGAGATATCTCCAGAACAGCGCAAGCTGACGAGATTGGCGCACCTACGAAGCGCCGTCGAATTTCATCCTTTCTTCGACGGCAGGTGCGCCATGGCGCGCTCCGGCAGCGCTGGGAAAGCAGAGCCTCAGCGTAAAGCGCGCGCCAGGCGCGGCGGCTTCCCATAGAGCCGCTGCGCTCTCATTGCTTTGAAAGGCGCGAGCGACATGACAACCGAGGAAGAGGCAATCTTCGACGACGCCATAGCAGCAATGGCGAGCTGCGGCCGCAAGGATATGCAGGAAGCCTTCGTGATTGGCCTTTGCGCGCATGCGTCGTTGATGCGGTTGCAGCACCGCCTAACGCCAATCGAGGAGCGAAACGACATGACAGAGCGCTTCGGCCACAAATTGATCGCCCGCTATCTCGAGGTTGCTCGCGGCGGCGACGCTCGCGCGGAGACAGCGTAATGGCGCGGCCCTTCGTCTGGTCGAAGGATCGCGAGGCGCGGCTCATCAAGGCCTGGAACCATGGCGTTGCCGCCAGCGCCCTCGCCGAACGCTTCGGCGTCAGCGAAAAATCGATCCTGCAGAAAATCCACACTCTTCGCGCCGCCGGCATCGAGCTTCGCATGGGCGAGAGCGCGATCGGCGCTCGATGACTCCCGTCGCAGCAAGAACAGCGCCTGCGGCTGGGAGCCGATCGGCCGCCCTGGCAGTCAAAATGCCGGAAGCGCAGTCAAGGCGAGGGCGCCGTGTGCAAGTCGGACTTTTACATACGCATCGATTCGCCTGGCAATAACTCTTCTCGATCCTTGAATCCCCATGTTTTGCGCTGGAGACCCGTGCGGTCGCGGCTACTCAACCAGACTGACGCGACAATTGGGGACGCCTGCAGCAGGTCACAAAGATGGCGAGTGAAAGACTCCTAAAAGCGAGGATGCTATTGCCACGGCTTCTCATGGGGCAGCCGCCGAAGGGGCAGGCTGAGCCGGCCTGCCTCGGTCGCCGCCGTATGTTCGCGTGCATCATGCGTCGCAGCACGGCTCGAAGGCGATGCGGGGCGTTCGTGCGAGCCGCGGAGCGGTTGGCGCGCCCACGCTGAGTTGTCCTTCGAGGTGCCGCTTATTTCCGATTAGTTTAGATTGTCGTGCGACTATGAAAATTGCCCCGTGAAGCGGCTTGCCATGCGCGACGGATCGCGGTAACTGCGTGTAGGGGAGCAGACGTGTCACTAGGCATTTCCTATATGGGCACGAAGCGCCAGCTGGCGGAGGTCGTTAGCAGGCTGATAAGCGACTGCCGACATGGCGCATTTCTAGATGCTTTTTCAGGAATGTGCTCGGTTGGGACGGCTGTCGCCCCAAGTCGACAGGTTTGGTCGAACGATTTGCAACACTTTGCTGCTTACGTCGCTTCGGCGCAGTTTTGTTCCAAAGTGACACATCCAGATAGTAGTTCCCTGGCGGAGACCTGCCACAGCTTTTTCTCAGAAAACCGGAGACGGTTAAGATTTCTGCACGAGGAAAAACTGCAGCGTGAGGATGTCGCGCTCAAAGCGCGGGGGACGAGACGGCTGGCGGCTCTCTTCGAAGAAGCTATTTTAGCGGCCAACGGCCCGTGCGCCAGTCACGGATCGCCCAGTCACGATCTTTTCGCAAGACGATTTGCAGGAACATATTGGTCGCTGAGGCAGGCGATTGACATTGACAGTATACGTTTCGCGCTTGATTATTCTCTTTGTCACGAGTTGATCTCGGCCGAACTTCATCGTTGGGGAGTGATTGGTTTGTGCGTGGCGCTGTCAAGATGCTCCACAACGACAGGCCACTTCGCCCAGCCTCTATTGCCGAAGCAGCAAAATCGCGCTCGATTTGTAAATCAACGCCTGCGCGATATATGGACTGAGTGGCTCACGGCTTGCGGTGGCCTAGGTGCCGTCGGTTCGACGCGCTGGCGTAGCAAAAATCGCGTTTACAGGCGAGATGCGATTGCGCTGCTCGAAGAACTGACCGGAGAGTGCGCTCGGCCTCGCGTAATTTATGCAGATCCTCCATACACCAAAGATCAATATTCCCGCTATTATCACCTTTATGAGACGGCCGTTCTTTATGATCATCCCGCTACATCCGGCCGCGGTCTCTACCGTGCTGATCGAGAGGTTTCGATCTTCTGTCAGAAAACCAAAGTTGAATTTGCCATGGAAGAGCTTATCCGCCGATGTGCGGATCTGCGCGCAGACTTCGTATTAAGCTATCCCACAAACGGATTGTTTCCAGCTTCTCGCCAGCGAATTCCCGAAATCATGACCCGTTACTTCCGACAGAGCATTAAGGTCATAGAAATTCCTCACGTCCACTCGACGATGGGCGCGTCCAAGGGACCGGTCCGAAGCGACGTCACGGAGGTTATCTACAGTGTACGCCCATGATGGCTGAAGTACGCGATGCGCAAAAGCTGCGCCTCATTCCCCCGTCGGAGATTGTGCAGAATCCTGAGAATCCGCGTCTTGTCTTTCGACAGGATGAAATGGAGAGTCTAATGCTCTCTATTGATAAGCACGGAATTCAAGTACCTCTAACCGTCTATAGGGATGGAAATACGTACACGTTGCTGGACGGCGAGCGGCGATGGAGATGCGCAAGAAAGCTTAACCTCAAAACCGTGCCGGCTATCGTTCAGAGCAAGCCATCAGAATTAGATAATCTCGTTCTGATGTACAATATTCATTCGCTTCGGGAACAATGGGACTATTACACTATTGCCTCAAAGCTACAGAGAGTGTGCGCACTTTATGAACAGGAGCATGGTCAGTTTCCAAACGAAATAATTCTTTCCGAATTAACCGGTTTGACGCGAGGGGCGATCAGGAGATGCCAGCTCCTGATCGATCTGCCCGAACGATTTAAGGAAATGCTCCTTTCCGAGCTTGATAAGCCAAAATCCCAGCAAAGGCTGTCCGAGGATTTTTTCATTGAAATGGAAAAAGCCTTGAAAACAGTCACGCGTCGAATCGACATTTATCAGCCAAGAATTGATGAAATAAGAGACACTCTGGTCGATAAATTTAAGTCAAACGTTATCTCCGCTGTGACTGACTTTAGACAGTTATCTAAAATTGCGACGGCGGTCGAGGGTTTGGGCATCGCTCGACGCACTGCGCTGCGGGCGCTAGATCGTGTATTCGACCCCAACAAGAATGTTGGAATTCGGGAAGCGTATTCTTCGACAGTAGAATTTGAGTACGGAGAGAAGAGAGCATCACGCTACGTCAGTTCGCTTGCTGAGTTTCTCGATGGCGTCTCTGCAGAGCAAAAAGAAGATGAGCTCGATGAAGAACTGCTAGCGAGCCTGCGCGACTTGTATGCACGCTTACAGCGACTGCTCGGGACGTGATCAGTGGAGAGTACGGGGTTAAGTTCCGGAACCACTTTCCTCGTTGAGGCAGCAAAAGCCTTCTTCAGGAAGATTTATCACTGCTCCGCTTTCGCTGCGTCAGTTCCTTTGGATAAGAGTCTGAGTTGGACTCCGACACTAAGCTTCAAAATTAACAATCATCTGACTGTTGCGGTAGAGGTATCGGAAAATCCTTATCCTCTTATTTTGCAGTTGCGGCGCACGGACGTACTACGGCTTCAAATGCCGGTTTCGGTATATTGTATCTGTCCAGAGGAAGCGTACCTTGCCGATCAGACCGGCGCAAAAGCACTGATTAATGATGGATACGGACTGGTTACGGTTGCCGCGGACGGTAGCTCCCAACGAAGGGCGCCCTGCATACCCCTAATCCAAGAAATTGTTCAGCAAGAGTTCGAGGCAGAGATTAAGCCTCTCCCTCGTATGATTAAAACGCGGCTAGCCGAGTCATTCGATCGCTATAAACACAACGCCCCAACCGGAGCCGCCGATATCGCGGAGGTCATGGAGGGAATGATTTTGAGAGCTGGGCGCGATGCGGCAAAGAAGAAGTGGATTGCACAGGCGGACGCGAAGCCCGGCGCAACTGCGAAAACTCTCGCGGCGATGGATGCTGCCCCTCAGTTCCAAAATTGCCGGGCAGCGATAGGAGCAGCACAAGCGTACATCAGTATGTATCGAAATTCAGCTCATCATTTTCCAAAAGACAACAGACAGGCCGCCAAGAAATACCGCGATTGCCGTCACGGTTTTCTTGAAGGCTTGAAGAAAATCGGATTTTTTAGAGATGAGATGCGCAAAGCTGGCTTGAGCGGACGTCTATGAGTTTTGAGTTGCCACTGGATCTTTCTCGAACGTGTGTGCGACACGCTCGCATTTGGGCGACGCTCGGCATTTTAGGAGCGACGGGGGTTCCGTTACGGCGATAACACGTTTCCCAAACCTCTCGGCCTCAGGATCGCCATCATTCTCGACGCAGCCTTTTACTCCCGGACGGCCCTCTCCAGAGCGGCGGAGGAAAGCAGGATCGTGGCGGCGGCGATGGCGCCGCAGACGAGCCCTGCCGGCGTCAATCGCGCCGAAGCCTTCATCGCAAAGCTGTGGCCCCATTGATCCTCACGACAGCTTTTATTTCCTCAGGATGCGTCGCGGCCACCGCCGTTACCGCTGATTTCCCGATGCGAAATTGAGATGCCCGGCCCAGCGAGCAAAGGACGACTCCAGAAAACGGGCGAACGTGGTTCCATAGCCCGAAACGCTCTGCCAGTCCTCTTGGATGGCTTGCAGCGTGGCAGGAGTGCAGATTGCATAGCGGGCTGTCGTTGCCTCAAGCACCCGGGCGGCCCATACAAGCTGGTAACTCGCATATCGGCTTATCATGGTGTTTGCGGTTGCTGTCGTCGCGTCATCCATCTCGCCAGTTGAAATTGTGATGGTTCCTTTATCCTTCCGCACCTGAAATCCCAGTTCGGACGAGACCGGATTGCCATGTTTCATCGCCGAAAGGTGACGGAATATAGACTGCTCCAGTGATCGGTCGGCCTCGTCTTCGAAGACCTTGTTGATGGCGTCGGTGATTTTCGCCGTCAAGCTATGTCGCGTGTCCTGATGCTCCAGCCATCGTGCGGCCCACGTCACGTCTGTCGCCGACTGGGCTAGATCGAGCTTCGCCTCGAACTGCGACAGCACGATTATGCCTGCCTCTGTCGGAAAGCCGCCTTGCGTGAGCATCAGCGCTGCGTCGCGCAGCCTGACGATGCGCGCGAATATGATTAGGGGCACGAAGATGATTTCATTTATCTCCGTTTGCTTTCTGTGAAAATAGCCGGTGATCTCGCCGCAGAGGGCCGTCGCGTCACAGTGGAATCTAGCGGCGAGCTGATCATCAAATAGGTTCTCATCTGACGCCATGCATATTCGTCCTACTGTAAGCTGTTTGGCTCGCGCCAGAGTGGGTCCCTTGACAACCGGACGCGAGGTCGCTCCTTCGACGAAGATCGCGCCGGCGGCCTTAAGGGCCTCAAACGGAACGCCGGTCTCTTGCAAGTATTTGATGGAACGCCGGTCAACCAATTTGGCGACAGCGTCACTGGTTTTTGGCCCCTGCACGACATGGTGCGGATCCGGCTCCCTCGCATCATGCGTTGCGAGGTTGTACATCAATTTCTGGTAAGCCTCTGCGACGGTCTCCTCCAAGCGCGTCAAACCGAATCCACTGCATTGTTTTTGCCCGCTCCGAAAGCGCATTAATTCTGAATTTCCTTTCGCAGTCATCACCCGCGCCGGACCCGTTCTCCGGAATAATTTCGACGCCCGCTGCCTCAAGGGCAGCACGGATCGCGGGCGGGGTCCACCGGCAGATGCCAGGCGCCGAGGGAAAGGTGGTGCAAATGCCGGCGCGGCGCCCGCGATCGAAAAAAGTGAAATTGCTTAAAGCCAGAACTGACGAAACTGACAAAACCTCGGATTGCGTGAAGCACGCGTCGCGGCTGAGC
Organism: Methylocella silvestris BL2; assembly: GCF_000021745.1. Taxonomy (NCBI): domain Bacteria; kingdom Pseudomonadati; phylum Pseudomonadota; class Alphaproteobacteria; order Hyphomicrobiales; family Beijerinckiaceae; genus Methylocella; species Methylocella silvestris. Next base: position 2,345,200 of record NC_011666.1, on the reverse strand, counting down.
GAATGGGGCGCGAGGGGCGGCAGGGTCGAAGGCGCTCCGCCGAGAGCGCATTAATGTCACGAGGCTGCGTGCTCGATTTCGAAATCGAGACGATCTCGTCGGCAGGGCTAACGCAGATCCCTGTTGCGAGAATCAGTGCCGAAGGCCAAGTTTGCGATATGCAGATTCGTACCGCAGGGACAGGGCTTAGCGTAGCAGCGGGAATTGGGGCAGGCGCCGCCCTCGTCCTATGGCCATATGCGATTATTGCTCAGATTGTGCTAGGCCTCGCGGGGCTCCTCGGCATCGTTACTGTAGGGTGGTTCATTGTAGAGCTTTTTATACATCTCTTATCGCCGCTTTTTAGAACATTCACCCTTCTAGGATGCGGCATCGTTTTGGGCGTGTATATCACGTTTATGACCGCTTATTTTTCTGGTTACCTTACAGACGCCTATCCTGTAGGGCAGAAGAAAATTGCAGAATTGACAAATGAAAACCACGCGCTTTCCGAACATTTAACAAGTCTCCAAAGTAAGTGCGACATGGCAAAAAGGGCTGCGGAAGACGCGAAAACAGCGTTGGCCGACCCGCTTTCGATTTCGAAACCAGCTTACAGTTTAGAAACTTCCGTGCGCCTTCAATTCAATGGCAACGGCAATGCGAAGGAGATCGCGGCCCACAACTTGTCTTGGAGCACAACGACTGTGAAGGACGTAAGAGAGGTCGCCCTCTCAGCGCGTAGGCAGCTTTCGCAGGCCGCCCCTTCCGATAGCACGTGTATAATTTCAAATATTATTACCGGAAAATGCGAGTCGACCAGCGCTGGACTTGGTTATCAATTCTTGCAACCAAGTGAATGTCCCGCTGCGCCAAGATATGAAACGCTACAGTCTGAAATATTCTTTCTTTCATTCTTGCATCCGATCAGTGCGAGGGCAATTAGGATTAATACGTTTGATGATGAATTGCCGGAGTATAAGTTGCTTGCACTTAATAGTAGAATTGCAATCATTTTGTTCACAGTTGTTCCAAAAAAAGATATTATAGAAATAACAGTAGAGCAAGAGCCTGAATAATTGCAATACTATTTTTAGACAATTTCATTACGTCTTTTCTATTCAATGTAAAATCTTACTTGGGTCACCCTCAACGGCGCAGGCGCTTCCTCAGCCTCACAGCCGCGCTCGAACCGTTCTCTGGAACGAACTCGACGCCGGGGCCGAGCTATCGGTGAAAGTCTGTGATCAAAGTTGCAATCGCCGAGAGTGCCGTGAAAACAGCCGCCACAGCTGTCCAAAGCACCGTTTTCCGCATCGCGTCGACGCTCTGCTTCGCGTATTCCGAGGCATCAATTTGGGCCTGCGCGGCAGCCATCTGCGCAGCGTCAACCTCCTCTCGGGCCACGAATTCTCGGCGGGCCAATTCTGCAGCAGCCGACTCGTGTAAGTGGCCACCTGGTATGTTATTAGCCAGGGCGTCGAATAGTTGCCCTAGTTGGTATTTCTCCATCTCCTCACGCTGCGAAGACATCAAGTCTTGCCTTTTGCCTTGCGGAGCCTAACTCCCGGTCCCTCGCCGTTCTCCTCGACGAAGATGACGCCGGCGACTTCCAGGGCGGACCGAACAGCGATTATCGTCCGCTCCTTAAGCAGGTCGCCGCGCTCAAGCCTAGCGATTGTATCTGGCGACACTTCCGCGAGCGCTGCGAGATCGCGCACGCCGAGACTTAAGGCCGTGCGCGCCATCTTACATTGAACAGGCAATAATTTCGTTACCATGTTACGATTTCATTTGACGATACCTGTTCTCCTGAATATCGTAGCACTGTTACGAATTTATTGACAGCGGGAATCGCCCCAATGCCGAACCCTTCCGTTCCGGCAGCCGCCACAGGCTTGCCAGATTACAGCCTCGACATCCTGATCGCCGACGTCGCCATCCTTCACGAGGTCATAGGGGTGGCGATCGAGAGTTTTGGCGAGATAGGCATCGATCAAAGCCACGAAAAATGCGCGCTGCACCGGCGTGTCGATGCGCTCTTGAACGTGGCGGAGACCTTTTCTCAGCGAATCGCCGAGCGAGCGGAACGCGATATCCGTTCGCTTCGGGGTGAAATGAAGGGGAGAGCCTGACCATGGTCGAGACCCACACCCGCCGGACCCTGCTCGCCGCCGGATCGGCCGGCGCGGTCCTTTCCGCCCTCGGCGCAGCCGCCTCGGCCGCGCCGGCCGCCTCGCCAGCCCTTGCCGCTCTCATCGAAGCGCATCGGCGCGCGGAGGAGCTGGAACGCCAGGCGCTGGCCACGGAAAACGAGGCGTGTGAACGCTTCGACGAACTGTGCAAGCAAACGGATTTTGACGGCCTCTGTATCGATGTCCATGATCTGCAAAAGACCAAAGACCAAATGATGCGCTGGATCGTGCATGAAAAAGCGCATGAGATCGCCGTCTTCAAGACGGGCGCGTCGCTCGCCATGCGCGAGCGGCTCGAGGCGGCTCAAGACGAACTCGCGCGGGTCAAGCTGGAGCGCTTCGAGGAGATCAACGCCGCGGTGCTGGCGGTCAAGGAAAGCTCCGGCCTCACGGCGGCCGAGGAGGCGTCTCAGGCTGCCTATGAGGGCGCCTATAACGCCCTCATAGAGCTTTGCAGTTTTGTCTGCGCGACGCTTGAGGAAATTCGCATCAAAGCCGTCTATCTGTCGACGGTGAGTGGAAGCTTTGACGCCGCAGGCTTCTCCACGAACGCTCTGATTCAATCTCTCGCCGGGATTCCCGGCCGCGAGGTTTGACTCCGTGGCGACCTTCGGACCAATCGCCTCGGCTCTCGTCGCGGAAGGCTGCACGGCCGAACAGATCGCGGCGGCGGTCATTGCGCTCGAACGCGCGAGGGAGCGCGAGCGCGAAGAGCGCCTGGCGCGGCTGCGCGAAGGTGCCCGGCTGCGGCAACAGCGCCGACGCGAACGTCTGCGCGGCAACGCGCCGCCGTCACGCCTGTCACGCCGTGACGAGGCGTTACCCCTTTTCCCCCTAAAAGAAATTTCCCCCACACCCCCTAAAGAAAATAACCCCCTAAACCCTTGGGAGAGGGCTGGAGCGCCCACGCCGCATCGCCTGCCGGCCGAGTTCGAGCCGAGTGCGGAGGATTTGGCCTTCGGTGCGGCGGAGGGGCTGAGCGGCTCGGAGATCGCCCGGACGATCGAGGATCTTCGCCTTTGGGCGGCCGAGGCGATCGGCGCCAAGGCGCTGCGCGCCGACTGGCACGCCACGCTGCGCCGGTTCATGCGCCGCGACGCCGACGCCAAGCAAGCGCGGCCGTCACCGCCGACGAGCGCGCCGCCGGCGGCCTCGCCGAAAACCTTCCACGTCAAACGCGACTCGCCGCAAGGCGAGGCCTGGTGGTCTTTCGTTAAAAGAAAAACCGGGAAAACGCCGCCGCTCGACAAAGCCGGCGGCTGGAGATTTCCAAGCGAAAGGCCGCCCAGCGAGCCGAAGTGTGCTCAACAGATGGCGGAGAGTTGAGAGCGTGCATAATGGATGCTGCACGGCTAGGACAATATCTAGGACAAAACGAGAAATAAATCTATAAGTCGTTGATAATATTAACAGTCTGGCGGACTCCCTCTCCGCCATACCTTGACGCGGCCCGAGCCCAAATTGGTATTCACAACCGGGTCGACTGGGGCGAGCTCTAAACTAGCCACATTTGACAGTAACAGTTAAGTCCGCGGAAGGTTTTATTGAGATTGTCAGGCCAAAGTAACTGTCGGTAAATGTTTTTTCGAACGAAAATGTGCCTCCTCCCATCGGCAAAAAGAATGCGCCTCCTTGCCATTTAACATTGTGTTGGCCTACGTCGATAATATACTTTCCGCTGTTGCATTTCTGCGTGTCGCCTGATCCGAAAGGCCACCAATGCGGGCTGCGGTAAATGACGCTTGTCAATTGATTGGCCGGGCACACGACGTGATAGGTCATAGGAGTTCTCCTCTAACAACGCCTTCGGCTTCTTAATTCAGCAAAGATCTCTTCTTGCCCTCAATATTCTTTAAACTAACGGGATGGTCCCGCTCGTCCGCGTTCGCGCGCACGCGGCCATTTGCTTGAATAATTGTTGCAGGTTTTCGCCATTGCGCTGTGGCGCTGAGTAAAGCGCTTTGGCCGCTTAATATTGAACGCGCCGGCTTGCGCGCCGTCGTCGTCTTTCGCTTTCGCGAAGAAGAGGCGAGCGGCCGGCGAACGCAGAATTGCAAACGCGCTCACTTTCGTCTCCTCATCAGGAGGACGTCGTCTTAATTACTGCATTTTGACGGCCGAAGCGAACGGAGAGGCGCCGACTGCTACCGGGCATGCCTGCCGGAGCTTTGTTGCCCTAGGCGCTGCTCTCCGAAATCTCGAAGAAAGATCGCCTTCAGTCGAATAGGCTGGAGACGCTTTCTTCCTTGGCGATTCGTGTGATGGCTTCGCCGATGAGCGGGGCGACGGAGACGATGCGGATGTTCTTCGAGACGCGGATCGCTTCGGTCGAGAGGATGGTGTCGGTCAGCACCAGCTCCTTGAGGCTCGAGGCCGAGATGCGCGCGGCGGCGCCGCCGGAGAGCACGCCATGGGTGATATAGGCGTAGACCGCGATCGCGCCCTCGGCTCGCAGCGCGTCGGCGGCGTTGCACAGCGTGCCGCCGGAATCGACGATGTCGTCGATCAGGATGCAGACCTTGCCGGCGACGTCGCCGATGATGTTCATCACTTCGGATTCGCCGGCGCGCTCGCGCCGCTTGTCGACGATGGCGAGCGGCGCGTCGATGCGCTTGGCCAGCGCCCTTGCGCGCACGACGCCGCCGACGTCGGGCGAAACGACCATCAGATTGCCTTTCGGCAGCCGCGCCTCGATGTCGCGCACAAGCACCGGGGCGGCGAACAGATTGTCGGTCGGGATGTCGAAAAAGCCCTGAATCTGGCCGGCGTGCAGATCGACGGTGAGGACGCGGTCGGCGCCGGCTCGTGTGATCAGATTGGCGACGAGCTTGGCCGAGATCGGCGTGCGCGGGCCGGCCTTGCGGTCCTGCCTTGCGTAGCCGAAATAGGGAATGACCGCGGTGATGCGGCGGGCCGAGGCGCGGCGCAGCGCGTCGGTCATGATCAGGGCCTCCATCAGATGATCATTGGTCGGATAGGAGGTCGACTGGACGATGAAAGCGTCCTGGCCGCGGACGTTTTCCTGGATCTCGACGAAGATCTCCATGTCGGCGAAGCGGCGCACCTGACATTTGGTCAGGGGCACGCCGAGATAGGCCGCGATCGCCTCGGCAAGAGGACGATTGGAGTTGCCCGCCAGAATTTTCATGAGCGCAAAGATCCCGCTGGCCGCAACTGCTCTTTCTTAATCATCGCGCTCGCGCCCGCGCAATGGCAAAGCTGGCGATGGGCCAATGCGTCGCGCCCGCTTCGCCTCAAAGCTTCAGCCGCTTGAAAATCGGTTCCGGAATCGATCCGATGATGGTCATAATCAGACGCCAGATGAGCTTCACGTAAATGACGTCGCGCGGCCTGACTGCGCTCGCGCGATAGATCGCCTCGGCGACTTCCTGCGGCTCAGCCGTCAGCGGCGGCGGCAGTTTCATGCCGGCCGTCATCTTGGTGCGCACGAAGCCGGGTTTGACCGTGACGACGCGAATCTTCGTCTTGCCGAAGCGATTGCGCAGGCCCGACAGAAAGGCGGTCAGCCCGGCCTTGGCGGCGCCATAGACATAGTTCGAGGCGCGCCCGCGATCGCCGGCGACAGAGCTGACGCCGACGATGATTCCGTCGCCACGCTCTGAAAAACCTTCGGCGAATTGTCCAAGAAGCAGGGCCGGCCCCTCGAAATTCGAGCGCATGACGAGGCTGGCATGGGCTGGATCGGTCTCCGCCCTGCGCTGCTCGCCGAGCAGGCCGACGACGCAGACAATGGCGTCCGGAAGTCCGCCGAGCCCGGTCTCGAAAGCGGCGAAGGAGGGCGTGTCCAGGATGTCAATGAACGACGTCGCGGTCGCGACGCCTGTGCGCGTCGCAATGTCTTCGGCCTCGCGCTTCAGCGTCGCAAGATCGCGGCCGGCGAGCGTGACGCGCCACCCGGCTTGCGCAAAACGCAGCGCGCAGGCGCGTCCGATATCGGAGCCTCCGCCGAGAACGAGAAGGAATTTCGGCTCATCCATGGGTGCGGCGATCCTGTTCAAATGCCCAAACGATCGGACAGGCGGGACGCGATGCGGCGCTCGGCGCCGATCTCCCGCCTGATCTCACGGAAGCGGTCAAGCTCCGGATAGCCGGCCTCGAAGGTGGCGCGCGATTGGCGCGCGTCCTTGGCGAGATAGATCCGGCCGCCCGCCGCGACGACGATGTCGTCGATCTCGTCCAAAAATTCGAACACGCCGCGGTCCATGGCGAGATCGAGCGCCAGGGTGAAGCCCGGCTTTGGAAAGGACAGATAGCCCCGGCCGGCGGGACCAAGCTTCTTCAGGACGGCGAGGAAAGAGGCGTTGCCGCGCTTGGCGAAACGGCCGAGGATTTCGGCGATCGCGCCGGCCGCGCCGTCGGCGCCGATGACGCATTGATGCTGCAGAAAGCCGCGCCGGCCGTAGATCCGGTTCCAGTCGAGAATGCCGTCGAGCGGGAAGAAAAAGCTGCCGATCCCATTGAGAAACATCGGGCCGGCGGCGCTCGCGCCCTTGCGGAAATAAAGTTCGTTGAAGGCCGCGACGCTGAGGCGATTGAGCGTGAAGCCCGGCAGATCGATCGGCACGCCGAGCGGGCGTTTTTTTCCCGCGGGGCGCCGGTGCGGATCGATCGCCGCGATGTCGGCAGCCTTGGCGTGCCGCCCGAGATAGATCAGCGAACGCCCAAGCGAGGCGCCGCTCGCCAGGCAATCGATCCAGGCGGCCGAATAGGGCCAGTCCTCATGCGCGCTCAGCGCCGCGATGGCCTCATCGAGATTCTGCGCGACGATGGTTTCCTGGGCGATCAAGGCGGATTCGACGGGAATGAGCTTGAAACTCGCGGACAGGATCGTCCCGGTCAGCCCCATGCCGCCGATCGTCGCCTTGAACAGATCCGTGTTCTGGCTCGGCGAACAGGTCCGGATCTCGCCGCTCGGCAAGGCAAGCTCGAACTCGTCGACATGGTCGCCGAAGCCGCCCGCGCCATGATGGTTCTTGCCGTGAATGTCGGAGGCGATCATGCCGCCGACGGAGACGAATTGCGTGCCGGGAACGACCGGGGGAAAGAAGCCGCGCGGCAGGAAGGCGTCGATGATCTCGCTGAGCAGCACGCCGGATTCGACGGTGAGCCGCCGCTCGTCCGCATCGAAATGGCGGAAGCGGCCGAGCCCGCGCGAGCCGATGCAGGCCGTGACGCCGATGGCCGCGTCGCCATAGGCGCGGCCGTTGCCGCGCGGCGCAAAGCCCGAGAGCTGCGGCTGCAGCCGCGCCGCCGCCTCGGCCGAAGGCGGCTCAAACAGCCTTGTTTCGAAGCGCGGAAAGCGGCCCCATCCGGTCAGCTCCATTTTGCCGCCTTCCGGATGCGCTCGGGATTGAAGGTGATGCCGCGGTCGAGCAGATATTTGAGGAAATTGCCGATCGCGAGCCCGATCACGGCCCCGGCGTATTTGGCGAAATTGGTGCCCCAGATGGCGAGGAAGGCGATCTCGAAGCCCCAGAAAATCGCTGTCATGGCGACGCTGAACGCGCCGTACAGCAGAACTTTCTGCGTCTCGGCGGCGGCGCCGTGATAGTCGTCAAAGAAGATCCAGCGCTTGTCGAGCAGATATTTCACGACGAAGCCGACGCCGGTGCCGACGAGAATCGAGATCGCCAGCGGCTGGATCGGCGCGATCGCGAACGTAACCGCCTGCGCGCCAAGGTTCATGGCGCCCGCGATGACCGCGAAAAGCCCGTAGCGGATTGCAATGATGTGAGGCCGCGGACCGCCGGGCAGCCGTGCTTCGGGCGCGCTGGTCATGGGCTTGGTCAGATCGCGGCCAAAACGACGATTGCGATTGCGGCGCCCGCGGCGTAGCTGATTCGATCCTTCAGGGCGAAGACGATCGGATCGTCATGCACAAGCCGCCGATGCGCCAGCATCACCATGCGGCTGATCCAATACATGAGGATCGGGCACACAAGCCAGAGAAACTGCGGATGCCGGTAGAGCGAATGGACGGCGTCCGAGGAGATATAGAGGGCGAACACGGTGACGGCGTTGAAGCCGGAGGCGGCGGCGAGCGCGGCGACGATCGGCATGTCGCCCAGCTTGTAATTGCGGTTGCTCGGATCCGGCAGCTCCTTATCGAGGCGGACGGCGAGCTCGATGTAGCGCTTGATCAGGGCGAGCGAGGCGAAGATGAACATCGAGAAGCCGATCAGCCACTCCGACGCCACGACATTGATGGCGACGGCGCCGCCAATGACGCGCAGCGAATAGAGCGCGGCGAGCGCGACGACGTCGATCAGCATCTTCGTCTTGAGCCAGCAGGTATAGGCGTTGGTCACGGCGAAATAGAACAGGAGCACGCCGAGGAACTGCCACGATACAAGCGCCGCGATGACGACCGAGGCCAAAAACAACACCGGCATGGCGAGGACGCCGCGCATGATCGGGATCGCGCCGGACGCCAGCGGGCGCCGTCTTTTGCTCGGGTGGCCGCGGTCGGCCGAGAGGTCGACGAGATCGTTGAAAATATAGACGCTCGAGGCGCAGAGCGAAAAGGCGATCGCGGCAAGGACGCAGTGGTAGAGCGAGAGAAGATCGAATTTATGCGCGGCGAGCAGAGGCAGGAAAACGAGGCCATTCTTGGCGTATTGGTGCACTCGGATCAGCTTGATCCATGATTTGAGCTCCGGCGCCGGCGATTCGATCACCTCGACCCCGAGCGCCGCGAGCCGCCCGCTCAGAGCAGGCGCCGTCCTGACGCCAATTCGGCGCGCGGCGACCGCCCAGACCGGCAGATCGGCTTTGTCGTTGCCGACATAGTCGAAGCCGCGCTCGCCGAATTTGCCGACCAGAAGCTCCGCCTTCGTGTGAGCGGAATTATTGGTCGAGGCGTCCGAGGCGAACCAGCCGGTGAACAGGCCGACGTGATCCGCGACCGCGCCGACGAATTTGGCGTTGCTTGCGGAGGCGAGATAAACCGGACGTCCTTCATTGCGGGCCGCCCCGATCAGGTCGAGGACTTTTTGGTCATAGGGAAGGCTCGCGACGTCGAGATCGACGCCCTGCGCGAGCGCGTCCTTGAATCGCGCCTTGCCATGACGCAAGGCGGCCAAAAGCCCGAAAATCGAGGACGGATTTTTTCCGACATTGGCAAAGAAGGATTCAAGCAGGAGATCGGATTTGATCAGCGTCCCGTCGAGGTCGACGACAAGCGGAAGCTTGTTGGCCGAGGTCTCACCGATCAAGGTCGAATCTAGCGCCGCTGATGACATTGCTGCTCCAAAAACTCGCGCCCGCGCCAGCGTCGGCCCCCTTTACGGAGAGCGGCCATGCCAGCCGAGGCTTTGCCGAAATGCTCAAGATCACGATGATTCTGGATTAAATCGATCCAAAATCACGAAGCTTATGTATTTCGAGCAGGATGTCGTCCAAAACCGGTCTCCGCTTTTCGGCGTCATGCTCGAGAGATCACTTTCTACCAGGATTAAGACGCAGATACGTCAAGACAAGACTTGCGCAGACCCGCTCGCTGCGTTGCGATAAGAAGCAAATACCAAGCCAGCTTACCGTCGAATTGTGCACAAGCTATTGACCTCATGGACAAATTTCCCCGCCCCACGAGGCCGGGTAGAACGCTGTCTCAAGATATCTTCTTTTGCTTTTGGCTCGCGGCGTCATCGCGCACATCTCGCGACAGACCCTCACGGCGAAAATTGAGCGCCCAAAGCCGAGGCGCACAAGGAGGGACAGGTTTGGGCCGCCTGTCGTTTTCCCCCCAACGAAAGCACATTCTCATTGGCGGCGGCGGGCGTCAAGCGTGGCCAATCGTCCGGGGCGACCATCCTTGACGCGCAAGCGAGGCAGCAGACTCGCTATTTTTCGGTGATTTTTAGCTCGATCCGCCGGTTGCGTCGGTTCGCGTCGTCGCCCTCGCCCGGGTCGAGCGGCTGAAACTCGCCGAAACCGGCCGCCGCGAGCCGCTGCGGCGAAACGCCCTTCGAGACAAGATATTGCACGACGGCAATCGCGCGCGCCGCCGAAAGCGACCAGTTCGAAGGATATTGCGACGACTGGATCGGCTTCTTGTCGGTGTGGCCGTCAACGCGGATGATCCACGGGATGTCGGGGGGAATTTCATGTTCGAGTTCGATCAGGGCGCTCGCCAGCTTGTCGAGCTCCGCGCGGCCGGCGGTATCGAGCACCGCCTGGCTTGATTCGAACAGCACTTCGGATTGGAAAATGAAGCGGTCGCCGACGACGCTGACGCCCGGCCGATCGCCGAGAATTTGCCGCAGCCGGCCAAAGAAATCGGAGCGGTAGCGGGCGAGCTCCTGGACCTTTTGCGCCAGCGCGATGTTGAGGCGCGAGCCGAGATCGGCGATTTTCGCCTGCGACTCCGCGCCCGATTTTTCCGACGCAGACAGAGCGTCTTCGATGGCCGCGAGCTGGCGGCGCAACGCCGCGATCTGCTGATTGAGGATATCGATCTGCGCCAGCGCCGCGGCAGAGGCGTCCTTCTCGGCGGCGAGCTGCTGTTGCGCGGCGGCTCCGCCGTCGCCGGCGGCTTTCGCATCGATTGCCCCTTGCAGCCGGGCCTTGTCCTTCTGAGCGGCGTCGAGATTTGAGGCGAGCAGGGTCGCCTTCTCGTCCGATTCTGTCTTGCCGGCGCGTTCCAGCGCCAGCAACGCGCTCAGCTGTTCGATCTGGCGATTGAGCTTTTCGAGGACAGTGTCCTTGCCGGTCACTTCGCGGGCGAGAAAGAATTGCGCCAGCATGAACACGGAGAGCAGAAAAATGATGACCAGCAGCATGGTCGATAAAGCGTCGACGAATCCCGGCCAATAATCGACCTGACGGATGCGCCGCCGCGAGCGGGGCGGCGCCATCAGCCGCGCTCCTTCAGCCCTTCGGCGAGCCGCTCCAGCGCGTCCTTGACCTCGCGGTTGCGTTCGGCCTGAGCCTCCACCCAGTCGCGGATGATCTGCTGTTCGGAGCGCATATGCTGCACCAGCGCCTGCACGCCATCGGCGAGACTCGCGACCGCGACCGAGGTCGCTTTCGCCTGCGTCTGGTCGACGGAGGCGGCGATGGTCTGCAAGGCGGCGCTCAGCTCCGGCGGCAGCCCTTCATAGCGGGCGGCGGCGTCATGGGCGTCGGCAAGGGGAAGCGCCGTCAGGGCGTCTTCGAGCTCGGTGAAGAATCGGTTCTGGGCGTGTCCCGCCTGCAAATCGAGAAAGCCGAGCACCAACGAGCCGGCGAGCCCGAACAGCGAGGAGGTGAAGGAGATGCTCATGCCGGCGATCGGGGCCGAAAGGCCGCTTTTGAGATCGTCGAACATGACCGCGGCGTCCGAGCCGGTCTGCATCGATTTGATGACGCCGCCGATCGAGCCGACCGTTTCGAGCAGGCCCCAAAAGGTGCCGAGCAGGCCGAGGAAGACAAGGAGGCCGGTCAGATAGCGGGCGGTGTCGCGCGATTCGTCGAGCCGCGCGCCGATGGTGTCGAGGACGGCGCGAAGCGGCAGCGCGGCCGGCGCGTTGACAAAGGGTTTTGCGCGAAAAAGCAGCGCCACCGGGGCGAGCAGAACCGGCGGTTTGACTCTTTTGCCCGTGCCGCCGCCGATCAGGGCGTTCGCCCAGCTCACCTCGCGGAACAGCCGCAGCACCTGGCGCAGAGCAAGCAGTATGCCGATCGCGAGAACGCCAAGGATGAGCCCGTTCAGCGCGGGATTGGCCAGGAAAGCGGTCACGATCTGACGGTGCAGGATCAGCGCGCAAAAGCCGACGAGGATCAGAAAGACCAGCATCCGCACGACATAGATGACCGGGCGGGACAGAAGGTGGCGGTCGTCACCGTCCATATGGGTCACCTGGGGCGCGGAAAGAGGCTGTCGTCAGGTGGCGCCCGCGCTTGGGCTTGCGCCGTCCCTGCGCCCGGACCTTAGCAAGATTCGCCATGATTTTGCCAGAGCTCTGAAGCGTGGCGCAAAAACACTTTCGGCGTCAGGACTCTGAGAATTGAATAATCGCCTTTTTTCAACGCCATCAACCTCCGCGCGGCGGCGGCGGTGGCGGAACTTTGGCGGGAGCGAGGACGTTGGTTTTTTGTTAGCCAAAGGAGATCCCCCCGGATGAGCGAGCCGCTCGACGTTCCGCTCACGCGTCCTACCGAGGAGCGCGACGCCACGCGAACGCTCGACACGCTGGCGACCCTGATGATCTCGGCGCTTTGCATCCTCGCCCTCTATGTCGCGAAGAGCGTCTTTGTTCCGATCGCGATAGCGGTTCTTTTGAGCTTCGTCCTGTCGCTGCCAGTCCGCCTGTTGCGCCGGATCGGGCTCAACCGGGTTGTCGCGGTGCTGATCGTGGTGATCGCCAGTCTTGCCGTCACCTTCGCGATCAGCGCTGCGCTGACCCGCCAGGTGACGGAGCTTGCCGTCGACCTGCCGAAATATCAGGCGACGATCACCAGCAAGGCCGGTTCACTGCGCGAAATGGTTTTCGCCAATGGGCTGATGGAGAAAGGCGCAAGCATCTTTAAGGGGCTGGGAGCGCTCGGGCAGAAGAAAGACGATGCGGCGTCCGCTCCTCCCGCGCTGGGGCGCGGCGATGAGCCAAGACCCATTCCGGTGGAGGTGCGCGAAGCCGAGCCGAGCCCGCTTTCCATGCTGCAAACCATCGTTGGCACGGCGCTTTCGCCGCTGGAGACGATCGCCATCGTCGTGATTTTCGTGATCTTCATCCTTTTGCAGCGTGAGGATCTGCGCAATCGCTTCATCAGTCTCGTCGGCACGCGCGATCTGCAGCGCACGACCGTCGCGATGAACGACGCCGCCGGACGGCTGAGCCGGTTTTTCCTGGCGCAAACGCTGCTCAACGCCGCCTTCGGCGTTGTTGTTGCGGTCGGCCTTTACGCGATCGGCGTTCCGGGCCCCCTGCTGTTCGGGATGATCGGCTTTCTCATGCGTTTCGTGCCCTATATCGGCGCGATCGTTGCTGCGGGCCTGCCGGTCGCGCTCGCCGCCGCCGTCGATCCCGGTTGGACCATGGCGCTTGAGACGCTCGCGCTATTCCTCGTCCTGGAACTCGCCGTCGGCCAGTTCATCGAGCCCTTGCTTTACGGCCGCAATACGGGCCTCTCGCCCATCGCCGTCGTCGTCGCGGCGACCTTCTGGACTTGGCTGTGGGGGCCGATCGGCCTCGTGCTGGCGACGCCGCTCACCGTTTGCCTCGTGGTGCTTGGACGCCATGTGGAGCAGTTGAATTTTCTCGACGTCATTTTGGGCGACGCGCCGGCGCTCACTCCCGTCGAGCATTTCTATCAGCGCATGCTGGTCAGCGACGCCTCCGAAGTCGCCGATCAGGCGGAGGCGTTTTTGAAGACAGGGTCGCTGATCGCCTATTATGACGAGGTGGCGCTCAACGGGCTGCTGATGGCCGAGTCGGATTTTCGCCGCGGCGTGCTGCATGAGAGCCGCCAGAAGCGAATCAAGGAGACGATCGACGAGATGATCGACGATCTCGACGATCATGCGGACGCGCCGCCGGCGCCGGCGCAACCGCGCGAGACGCCGATCGCGGAAATCGGCGCATCGGACGCGCCGGCGGCGGTCGGGGCGCCGCTGGATCAAGCGCCGCCGGAGCAGGGGCCCGCGCGCAAGCCGGTGCTGTGCATCGCCGGGCGTCACCCGCTGGATGAAGCGGCGGCGGGATTGCTCGCGCAAATTCTGGAAAAACACGGGATCGGCGCCAAGGTCGAACCGGCCGATATTTTGCGGATTGGCGGCATTCTCAACCTCGCCGGCTCGGGCGCGCAGATGATCTGCCTGTCCTATCTCGGCTCCGAGGCCGGCGCGGCGCAGGTCCGTTACGCGATCCGGCGGCTGCGCCGGCGTCTGCCCGACGCCAAGATCATCGTCGGCTTCTGGCGCTGCGAGGCGGAGCGCGCGAGCGAGCTCTGCGGCCAGATTCGCGCCGACGCCTGCGTGACGAGCCTCAGTGAAGCGACGGCTTTCTTTGTCGCGGAAGCGAAGGCTCAGGAGCCGGCGGTAGCACACGCGCCGGCGATGCCGATCCTCGCCGGCGCCGCGTGATTTACCCGTAAACGCCGAGCGCCATCGCCTCCGGGTCGCTGAGCCCATGCAGGCGATGGGCTGCGGCATGGGCGAAACGGATCAGCACCGCGCGGCGCGTCGCCGGCGCGATGCGATGTTCGGGCGCCTCGCGCAAAATCTCGGCCCCATAGGCGTCGGCGACGATCAGGCCGGCGTCAGCGGGCATGATCTCGACTGGCATCGTCTCGGGAATAGCGAAATAGAGCCGGTCGCAATGGGCGCGGTAATCCCGCCATTTTGCGTCCGTGCGGAAATCGGCGATCGAGGATTTGATCTCGACGATCAAGACCGCGCCGTCGTCAGCCAAAGCGACGATGTCGGCGCGCCGTCCGGACAGAAGCGGAAGTTCGGTAACGGACGAAAAATTGAGGCGTCGCAGCAGCCGCCGCGTGCCGCGCGCGACGAAAAGCGCGGTCTCGGACTGGCGCCCGTCATAGGGCGCGGCGGGTTCGATCAATCGTGGCATGGGGCGTTTGACGCTGCGGCGATGCAAATGGCGCGGACGAGGCGATCCGTCGCCTCAAAAAGATTTTGCAGCGCCAACCATGCGCGAAACCGACCAGCCGTTCAATGGCGAAACGCCGTCGGCTTTCCGTGCGACGCGCCCGTTCACGGGCGGGGCGAGGAAGATTATTTCGCCGAAGCGTCGACGATGCTGACCTTATCCGCATGCGACGCCTCTTTGGGCGGCTGCGGTTTGGTGAAGCTGGCGTAGTTGAGAATCCCCGAGGCCGCGCCGAACGCCAATTTATAGCTGGCCGATGGCGCGGCTGCGAGGGCGTCCGGGACAATCCGGGCCGCCTGCCGCAGGCCGGTCAGGGCCTGGCCGAGAAGGGAGGCGGGAGGCGCTTCGGCCGTCGGCGTTTCGCTGGTGAGATCGCTGAAATTAGACCGGTCGAGCCGCGCCGAAACGATGTCGGGCGCGTCGCCATCTTTGCCGAGTCTTGCGATGCGCTGACGCGGTCCTGCGCCGGAGCTCGCGGCATAGCCAAGGACGCTCGCGGGCATCACTTGCTGATCTTTCGGGCCGCGCGTGATGACGACGGGAAGGCTTGCGGCGCGGGCGAGCGTCATCGCCATGCCGGCTTTGGCGGGGTCGGATTTGGCCGCCTCGGCTCGGGCCGCGTCCATCTTCGCCGCGACTGTCGTCGGGACCGGCTTTGTAACGGCATCTGCCACGACTTGGGGCGTCGTCATCGGTGCGGCAGTCAGCGACGCGGTCTGGATCAGATGCTCGGCGCGCGACGGCGGCAGCGGCACGTCGGCATAGGCGATGAGGTCATCCGGCCGAGCCGGCGGCAAGGGGACTGCAGCCATCAACTGCTTCGATACGGCGTCTGGCTTTTCCTTCGCCGCATCTTTTTCGTTGTCCCTGTCTTTCGCGGCGTCCTTGACGGGCGCATCCGGGGCAGCGGCCTGCTCGGCGGCGCGCGGGGGCGGCGTCGGCGCGGTTGGCGCCGGAACCGCGGCTGCGAGCCGCGGCTGCGCGGCGGGGATGGGCGCGGGCGGCGGCGCGAGAGCCGCGACGAGCGAGCGATTGGCGTTGGCGTCCGGCGGATCGGCGGCGTCGATTGCGGCGAGGGCTGGCGCGGCTTTGGCGGCTTTTTCGGCGGCGCGACGTTCGGCGCGCGTCATCCTTACGGCGGGAGCGGGTTTTTCGAGCGCGGCGACCTGCGTCGCGCCGGACGGCGCCGGGCCGCGGCCGGGCATTGCGCCGCGGACGGCCTCGGCCTCCTCCTGGCGGTCGCGACCGCCGCCGAACAGCCAGCCGAAGAAGCCGCCGCCGGCCATGGCTTGCGGCGCGTCGCTGACGACGCCGCCGCGCGAAGCGATTTCGGCGCGGGCTTCCTCATAGCGCGGCAGCGAGCGGCCGTTCGAGGCGAGATGCGCGCTCTTGCCGTCGGGGAACAGCCGGGCGAGCTGCTCATAGCTGAGCCGCGGCCAGCTGCGCACGCCGCCGACATCGAGATGCACGAAATTCTCGCGCGAATAGAAGCCGACGCCGCCGCGTTGCATCTTGATGCCGATCTCGCGGATCTGCTCCATCGACATGCCGGGCATGGTGGTGTCCATCGCCTTGCCGAGCATGTGCTGCGAATATTCGGCGACCGCGCTCGAACGCCGGCGCAGCATGGCGTTGGTCTCGGGCGAGCGATAGGCGGAGAAGATCACGATGGGCTGCGTCGCGCCCGCCGTGCGATAGACTTCCCACACCGTATCGAACAGGCGCGGGTCCATCCGCGTGCGGTCGTTGTTGCGCCAGTCGCGCAGGAAATAATTCAGCTTTTCCAGAACCGCAGGGTCATAGGAGCCATTGACCCGGAAGGTCGCCTGGATCGATTCGCCTGTGTGCGAATGATAGAGGTTCAGCGTGCGCGTATCGCCATTGGCTTCGGCGGTTTCGGTCGAGGAGCCGGCAAAAAGGCTGCAGAGCAGCGCGGCAGCCGAAACCGCGGCGAGGCGCAGCGCCTGCCTTGCGGGGACGAAACGGCTGCGGGCTCGTCGCAAATTCGATCTCGCGGGTTGCTCGAGCGGCGGCTGCGCTCGGAAAGATGAACCGATTGATTAAACTCGAACCGTTAATGGCCCGTAACAATGAGTTATCCGGCGCCGCCGCCCGACATTCTGTGGCGCGCGACGCTTGCGTGGCCATGACGCCAAATTGCGGCCACGGACACGCTGGCAAACTCACCGACCAATGTGGCGGCTGTGTGTCGCCGGCAGGGAATCATCCCGGCGGCGCGATCATGGAGACGGGCGTCTTCAGGCGGCGAGGTCGGCGACGACGGCGTCGAGCAGCGGAAATCCTTCGGCGCTGACCCTGAGGCGGCCGCCGCTGGTGTATTCAACCATGCCGTCGGCGATCAGCGACTGCACGCGGCGCGGGTCGAGGCCGCGCCCCGACATTGCCTCGAAACGACCGGGCTCAATGCCTTCGGCGAGCCGCAGACCCATCAGCAGAAACTCGTCGCCCTGCTCTTCGCGGGAGAGGACATCGTCTTCGATGAGGCCATGGCCGGCGGATTCGACGGCGCTGAGCCATTTTTGCGGATCGCGCTCGGTCGCCTGCGCGCGGCGTTTGTTTTGGCCTGTGATGCGGCCATGCGCGCCGGGTCCGACGCCGGCATAATCGCCAGTGCGCCAATAGATCAGATTGTGCCGGCTCTCGGCCCCGGGGCGGGCGTGATTGGAGATCTCATAGGCCGGCAGCCCGGCGCCGTTCATGATCTCCTGCGTCGCGTCCCAGAAATCGCGGCCGAGATCCGGGCCGGGAACGACGAGCTTTCCGGCGTCCCGCATCCGCTCGAACATTGTGCCGGGTTCGATCGTCAGCTGATAGAGGGAGAGATGATCGCGCGCGAGGGCGAGGGCGGAGGCAAGTTCGCTTCGCCATTGCGCGACGCTCTGGCCGGCGCGGGCGTAGATGAGGTCGAACGAAAAACGTTCGAAGGTTTTGCGCGCGATTTCGAGCGCGGCGAGCGCTTCCACGCTGGAGTGGGTTCGCCCCAGCGCCTTGAGATCGGCGTCGTTCAGCGCCTGCACGCCGATTGAGACGCGGTTGACGCCGGCGGCGCGAAAGCCGGCGAATTTCGTCGCCTCGACGCTGGTCGGATTGGCTTCGAGGGTGATTTCGGCGCCGGGCGCGAGGGTCCAATGGCGGTCGATGGCCTCGATGACGCGCGCCACGGTCGACGCGCTCATCAGCGAGGGCGTTCCGCCGCCGAAGAAGATGGAGGCGACCCGCCGTCCGCGCGTCGTCTCGGCGCGGTGGGCGATTTCGCGGATCAGGGCGCTGCCGAAGCGCGCCTCGTCGACCGGCTCGTGGCGGACATGGCTATTGAAATCGCAATAGGGGCATTTCGACAGGCAGAAGGGCCAGTGCACATAGACGCCGAAACCCGGGTCGGCGCCATTTTGAAGATCATCAGCCATGGTCGCCTTATGTCACAGCGCGCGGCGCCGCCAAAGTCGGATCATATTCAAAGTATTGGTCCGCGGCCGCCTTTAACCGAGCGTTCACCACGATTCCTTATCGTTCCGGCGACAAGGTTAGCGTGAGGCGCGATTGCGCCGATGGGTGAAGCGTTGAGTTATCTCGATCCGCCGCCGATGCCAGCTCCCGTCGTCGTCATGAAGGATGTCGGCGGCTATGTGAACCAGTATCAGGACAAAACGGAGCTTTATCGCGCGACGGACCGCGAGGTCCGCCTGCATGAATGCCGCTCAGCCTGCACCCTGGCGCTCAGCCTGCCGAATGTATGCGTCTATCCGGATAGCACGCTGAAATTTCACCTTGCTTACGATCCGCGCAATCATCAGAGCAATTATGAAGTCTCGCAACAGCTGTTCGACTCCTATCCGCCAGCGGTGCGCGCAAGGCTCGGGGCGCTCACGCGGCAGTATAAGGTTTTGCGCGGCGAGGAGCTGATTGCGCTTGGCGTGCGAAACTGCGCCGCGCCGCGTCGGGGCGAGCCGTCGATCATGGTCGCATCCGACGCGGCGCAGCGGAAGTCCGCGCGGGCGCAGCCGGCGGCGGGCGATCCTGCCGTCGCGGAAGGGTCGACGTTCGGGCGATTGATGCAGGGCGTCGCTTCCACGCTGGCTGCGATCAGCGCCGGGGCCGCACAGGCGCCGCGCCTCGAGATGGCCCGCGCAGCGCCGGGCAAGCCGCCGGCATCCATGGCGTTGGAGACGGGTCCCTTGCCGCCGCCAAGACCTCTTGAGGTCGGCGCGGAGGAGACTTTTGCCTCAGTAGAGGCCGCTGATGATGCACGCTTGGCGCGCGAGAAAGCAGCCGGCAAGCCCGGCAGCCCACCGCCGGGCCGGCCTTGCGATGTGGAGATCAGCTATGCTTATGGCGCGGCGCGGATCAATCTGCTCAAACTTATCGGCGGCGCCCAGCCGATCCTGCCGAACCGCTTCGTCGCCTATGCAGAGCTCGCCCGGTAGGTGAACGTGGCGGCCTGCGCCGGAACGCAGACCGAAACTTCGGATTTGAGGAATGCGGGCGAAAAGCCGGAACCGCGATCTAGATCCCCGAGGATCTCGAGACCAGCGGACGGGCGGCGCCGGCCGGAATGCGGCGGCTGGTCTTGCGCTCGACCACGACGGTGCGCGGCACGCGCCCGCTCGAGGTGACGATCTGTTCGGCCTTGCGCGGCGGGGCGCTCTTCAGCAATTCGGCGCGAACTTCGGCGACCGGCAGATCCATCAGCGCGGCGGCGATCTCGACCTGTTCGAGAAGCTGATCGGTCAGGCCCTGCGCGGCGAGGATCGCCTCCTTGAGGGTCGGCGGATCGTGACGAACTTTCCGCGATCCATATTTGGTGTTCCATACCACGGACATCGCCGTTTCCTTGCCCTGCGCTTCGTATATTGCACTGCAATATAAGTGAAAACACGGGCAAAAATCAAGCGCCGTAGTCCAGGTTGCGATGTTTTGACGCCGCGCCCAAGGAGCGGACAGTCGTCAGACGCCGAAACAGGCCTTGGCGAAAGCCTGAAACGCCCGCGCGCGATGCGACAGGGCGGGCGATCCGTCAGGCGGGATCGCCTGCTTCTCCTCAAGCGTCATTTCGCCGAAGGTTTTGCTCAGGCCTTCCGGCAGGAAAATCGGGTCATAGCCGAACACCAGCGAGCCGCGCGGCGGAAACACAAGCTCGCCATCGACCCGGCCTTCGAAGCTCGACGTTTCTCCGTCGGGGAAGGCGAGCGTCAGAACGCAGATGAAATGCGCCGCGAAGGGCGCCTGCGCGCCAGCTACGCGCAAGGCCTCCTCGACGGCGGCCCGGCCGATGGCGAAGTCGCGATCGGGTCCCGCCCATCTTGCCGAATAAATGCCCGGTTCGCCGCCGAGCGCGTCGACGCAAAGCCCTGAATCATCCGCAAGCGCGGGGCTTGCCGAGCCTTCCGCGGCCGCCAGCGCCTTCAGCCGCGAATTTTCCAGAAAAGTCGAGCCGGTCTCTTCGGGCTCGGGCAGGCCGAGTTCGCCCGCCGAGACCGCCTTGACGCCGTAATGGTCGAGCAGTTCGCGCATTTCGGCGAGCTTGCCGGCATTATGCGTGGCGACGACAAGCCGGCCCTCGATCGCCCGGACCATCACGCGACCGCGGCTTTCTGCATCTCGACCAGGGTCGTAATGCCGCCCCGCGCCAAGGCCAGCATGGCGGTGAGCTGCGTCTCGGTGAACACGGCGCCCTCGGCGGTCGCCTGCACCTCGACGAGCGATCCCGATCCGGTAATGACGAAATTGGCGTCGGTCTCCGCCGCCGAATCCTCGGCGTAATCGAGATCGAGCACGGATTCGCCGTTGGAGACGCCGCAGGAGATGGCGGCGACATGGTCGCGAAGCGGCAGGTCCTTGATGATCGAGCGCTGGCGCATCCATTTCAAGCAGTCATGCAGAGCCACCCAGGCGCCGGTGATCGCGGCGGTGCGTGTGCCGCCGTCGGCTTGCAGCACGTCGCAGTCGATCGTGATCTGGCGCTCGCCAAGCCCTTGCAGGTTGGTGACGGCGCGCAGGCTGCGCCCGATCAGGCGCTGGATTTCCTGCGTGCGGCCGGATGGCTTGCCGGTCGTCGATTCGCGTTTGGTGCGGGTATGGGTCGCGCGCGGCAGCATGGCGTATTCGGCGCTGACCCAGCCGCGCCCCTGGCCGCGCAGCCAGGCCGGCGGCTTGTCTTCGAGCGAGGCTGTGCACAGCACATGGGTCGAGCCGAATTTGATCAGGCATGAGCCTTCGGCGTAGCGCGCAACGTTGCGTTCAAAGGTGACGGGCCGCAATTCGTCGGCGGCGCGCTGGGAAGGGCGCATCAAAAATCCTCAAGGAAGAGAAGCGACTGTCTAGAGGCTCGCTTGGGCTTGCGCAACTTTGGCCCCCTGTTCAAGTCGTCGCGGCTTCTGTATTCAGCGCCGCAGACACAAAAAAGCCGACAGGAAACGCCGAAAGGTTTTCGCATGCGCATCAAAGGTTTTGCCGCCGCGGCGCTCGCCGCTTTCGCCCTTGCCGCGGGTGGTCCCGCACGCGCCGAAAAGCCGACGCGATTTTGGAATTTGACCTCGAAAACCGTGTCCGACCTTCGCCTCGCGCCGGCAGGCACCGGTAAATTCGGCGAAAACCCAGTGCCTCAATGACAAGGACAAGGAAGTCGATCACGACGAGCGGCTGAACGTCGTCGGCGTCGCGACGGGGGCCTATGACGCGAAGCTCGGCTATGAGGACGGCCGCGTCTGCCTGGCGAAGAATATCGCGATCGAGGCGGGGCAGATCTTTTCGATCGAGGACAAGGATCTCGTCGACTGCAAAAAGTGAGTCCGGATTTCGCGGCAGCCTACTCGGTCACGCGTCCGGACATTCGCGCTTGATCCAGGCGGCGATGTCCGGCCAGAAATTCTTGAGCGTCTTGGAGCCCATGAACAAGCCGATATGCCCGCCCGGAACCAGCTTCTTGACGATTTTGTCCTTTGGCGTCCCAAGCTTTTCCTCGGCGGAGAAGACCTGCGGAGAAGGCGTAATATCGTCGCCCTCGCCGGCCAGCAGGAACGTCGGACAAATGATGTCCTTCAGCGCGATCTTGCGCCCGAGCGCGACGAAGTCGCCCTTGAAGAACGCGTTGTCCTTGAACAGAAGCCGGATCGCCTGCAGGTACCACCGGCCTGGCAGGTCGAGCGGATTCTCATACCATCTCTCGAATTCCTCGCGTTTCTTGACGAAGGCGGGGTCTTCGACATTCTCGTAAAGATCGACGTGGGTTTTGAAGTAATGCTCTTCGGGATGCATGCTTTTCCAGCCGGCGAGCATAAATTTGCCGCGCATCCGGCCGCCGCCCGCGTTGACCAGCTCTTCAAAGAAGGCCATCGGCTGCTCCTTGGCGATCTTCTTGACGAATCCGTCCCCCGCGTCGCAATCGAGCGGGGCGCCAGCGACCGTCAGCGTCGCGACCTTGTACGGGTAGCGGGCCGCGAACATCGCCGCCATCCAGCCGCCCTGGCATAGCCCGATGAGATTGACCCGGCCGCCGAGGTCGTCCACGACGGCGTTGATCTCGGCGAGGTAGATGTCGATGTTGTAGTCCTTCATTTCTGCGCTCGCCGACTTCCAGTCGATGCACAGCAGGCGCCTTAGGCCGCTCGCCTGCAGCGTCTCGACGAGGCTCTGGCCTTCGGCGTAGTCGGCGATGGTCGAATGGTGTCCGGCATAGGGCGGGTCGATGAGGGTCGGGATAATGCTGGAGTCGCCGCGCGCGGCCGCATCGGAAAAATCGCGAAGCCACATGGTGTTGAGCTCATAAACGATCTCGTTCGCGGTCGCCCAGACGGGCTTGAGTTCGAACTCCTCTTTGGTTTCCTCTTTGGCAAAATCGATATTTCTCTGGAATGTCTCGGCCGCTTCTTCGCCAAACTTCGCCCAGGGCGCGAGCAGCCAGAAGAAGGGCACGCTGTTCTCGAAATTAGCGGTCGCCTCTATGGGCAGATTTTTCGTCAAGGTCGTCTCCGTTCGTTGGAACTGGCGCTCGGTCGCGCCTTATCGACGCCTTGCGGTCGCGGGGATCTCGCCCAGCATGAACCGCTCGCTTGTCGGGATCACGAAGGCTTAAGGCTTATGGCGCTTTGATTCATGCCTGCGGTTGGTTCTTCACGCAGCAATGAACGATCACGGCTCTCAGCGGCCGCTGGACAGGACGCGTCCTTATGCGTCCGGGTTAGGCCCAATTCGGTTTGCAAGTTGGGACCGCGCGCTCGGGCGCTGGCGGGTCGTCGCCCGCTCATTCGGGTCAGCCTTTCCGCGGCGGCGGATTTTGTTGATCGTGCGAGGAGGATTCGATCATTTTCGTCGGGCGTGGCGGCCGGCCGCCGAAGGCCGAAGCCGCCGCCAAAAAACCCTCCATGCGGCCTTCGAGCGCCGCCAGCCTTTTATCCATCTCGACGACGCTCAGGGCCAATTGCTCGACTTTCCGGGCCTGACTGCCGATGCGCTCCTCGAGCAGCATGGCGGTTTTGAGCGCCGTTAGCGCATCGCCGACCGCGCTCACCCGGCTTTTCGTCCAAAATGCGTCAGCGCGGCGTCGAGGGCCGCGTCGGCTCGGTCGAGCTCTTTTAACGTGGCGGCGTGAAAATCCTCAAAACCGTCGAGGAGGGCGCGCAGCTCCAGCAGCGCCGCTTCGTCGGCGGGCTCATAAGCGAGCGCGGCGCGGCGGACGAATTCCGCCGTCGATATCTTGCCGGCTTTCGCCGCCTTGCGTTCGACCAGCTCTTTGTCCCCCGCCGTGATGGGAACGATCAGCCGTTGATTCGCCAGGCTCATGCGCGCCTCCAATGTTAGACATGATCATATACATGATCCTGCCTTTGGAGGCAATGGCGATCTAATGCCCCGGAAAACTCACCAGCGTCCGCACCGGCACGCCGAGCTCTCTGATCTTGTCGGCGCCCCCCAAGTCCGGCAGGTCGATCACGAAGCAGGCCGCCACGACGTCGGCGCCGATCTTCTTCAACAGGCTCACGGCGCCGACGGCGGTTCCGCCTGTCGCAACGAGATCGTCGACCAGAATCACCTTTTCGCCGGCGATGACGGCGTCCTGATGGATCTCCATCTCGTCGAGCCCATATTCGAGCGAATAGGCGATCGACACCTTCGTATGCGGCAGCTTGCCCTTCTTGCGGATCGGCACGAAGCCGGCCGAGAGCTGATGGGCCACCGCGCCGCCGAGGATGAAGCCGCGCGCCTCCATGCCGGCGACCTTGTCGATCTTGGCGCCGCACCAGGGCTGCACCAATTCGTCGATGGCGCGGCGGAACGCCCGCGCGTCGCCAAGCAGCGTGGTGATGTCGCGAAACAGGATGCCGGGTTTTGGATAGTCGGGGATAGTGCGAATCGCCGATTTAAGATCGCCGCGGTCGTGGTCCCACTGGGTTTCGCTCGTCATTATGGAGTTTTCTCCGGCTGATTGACGCGCGCCATGATCGCGTCGAGTTTCTTCAAAAGCGCCGGGTCCCGCGCCGGCGGGGCCGTCAAAATCGCATTGTCGAGCGCGCAATCCGAACCGACCGGACAGGGCTCGTGTTCGGCCGGAAAATCATGCAACAGCCGAGCCAGCAGCCGCGCCGCCGCGCCCGCATTGGCGTTGACGACGGCGATCACCGAGGCGACGTCGACATCGTCATGGTCCGGATGCCAGCAATCATAATCGGTCACCATGGCGACGGTGGCGTAGGACATCTCCGCCTCGCGCGCGAGTTTTGCTTCGGGCATCGCCGTCATGCCGATGACGTCGAAGCCCGCGGCTTTGTAGGCGCGCGATTCGGCCAGCGAGGAAAATTGCGGCCCTTCCATGCAGACATAAGTTCCGCCCGTCAGGCAGGGGATCGATTCCGCCTGCGCGGCGAGGGCGACGCGGGCCTGCAAGGCGGGGGCGACCGGATGGGCCATCGACACATGGGCGACGCAGCCATTGCCGAAAAACGAGCTTTGCCGCGAAAAAGTGCGGTCGACGAATTGGTCGACCAGCACGAACAGGCCCGGATAAAGCTCCTCCTTGAAGGAGCCGCAGGCCGAAACCGAAACGATGTCGGTGACGCCGGCCCGCTTCATGGCGTCGATATTGGCGCGGTAATTGATGCCGGAGGGCGAAAACACATGGCCGCGTCCGTGGCGCGGCAGAAACACCGCCTCCGTCTTGCCGATGCGGCCGAAGCGCAGCGCGTCGGAGGGCTCGCCCCAAGGGGTCGAAACGCGCTCCTCGCGCACATCCTCAAGACCCGGCAGATGATAAACCCCCGAGCCGCCGATAATTCCCAAAATAGCTTTTGTCATTGATTTTACGCCGCCTCTCGAGCGGCGGAGTTTTAACCCGCGGGGCGCTGGGCGCAAGGGGCGGGTTTTTTGGGGGAGGAAAAGAAGGTCAGATTTTGGAGCAGAGCGCGCAATTGCCGAAGTTGATAACGAGGTCCGCAATCGACGTGGCGGCGATGCGCCTTCCCGGATCGGTTTGTGGGACCGGGCAGCGGAGGCTGGCCGCCGATCCTTGTTGGGCCGCGTCGGGGGATTTTCGTTCAAGGTTGAATCGGAGAGAGGGAGCGGCGCGTGTTGTGTACGTTCGGCATTATAACTGGGCACGCGGCTTCGTTCACGAGGCCTCGCAAAATGAGCGAGCCCAAATTGCCAAAGCTTGATAATCATCCACAGCTTGTGCTTCGGTATGATTGTTCCTAGCGATTAGCTGCGTTAGTATGCGATTCAATGACATCTTGCATTGGGCGTCTGGGCTTTCGGGGCAACCTGGGAGGTTGGGGCACGGTGCAGCGGCGAGGCGCAAGTCTCGATTGAGCGAACCGGACCGCAAGGCACCTTCGCTGAGGTCAGACCTAACCTGTCCGACGCAAAGCCAGTCACAACCTATACCCTTAAGGGCTCCTGTTGGGTGGCTGGCAGCTTTTATTTAACGGGCGGGGAGGGGCCGGGGACGCGCCGCTTGCCGAGGAGCCTAAAAACGCTAGGCTTCCACGGAAAGGATGAGCGATGCGGACCTTATGCAAAAACGTGCCAAGTTGTTGGTGCGTTGCCAGCGGACGGGCCGGAAGACCTTGAAGTTGGCGCTGCCTCTTGCATTGGGCGTCTGGGCTTTCGGGGCAACCTGGGAGGTTGGGGCACGGTGCAGCGGCGAGGCGCAAGTCTCGATTGAGCGAACCGGACCGCAAGGCACCTTCGCTGAGGTCAGAGCCGTGTCGGACGGATAGGATAACCAACAGGCGTCAAGACACTTGGATTTCGCAAAGCAGGTCAGGATTGCAAAGACTCTGAACAAGGCTTGGAAAGCCGTTCAGCGAAACTCTCAAACTTCAAAGTCCATCGAGACAAGAAGAGAAGTTGAAGCGTTCGAGGCAAATTCGCAATCAAATTTGAAGCGAATCGCAGATCAGCTTCTTCATCGAAAGTTTATATTTCCTGCCGCCAAGGGCGTGCCTATCCAAAAGGCGAAAGGGAAACGTGGCGATATTCGCCCGCTTGTTGTAGCAAAGGTCGAAGCACGCATTGTCCAACGAGCCATTCACGATGTGCTGATTGAAGTGCCTAGCATTCGGCGGTATGTACGCACACCTTATAGCTTCGGCGGGGTCAGAAAAGAGAAGGATGACAGCGTTTCCGCTGTTCCTGCCGCCATCGACGCTGCTATGGCTGCAATTGGTGACGGGTTCTCTTACTACATACGCTCGGACATCACTGCATTCTTTACGAAAATTCCCAAGAGTGCTGTGGCCGCTCTGGTTTCGGATGCTGTTGGCCATCAGTCAGAGTTCATGGATCTTTTCCGTCGTGCAATCCACGTTGAACTTGAGAACATGGCTCGCCTGGCACGTACCGTTAACGCCTTTCCCATTTATGATATCGGCGTTGCACAGGGAAACTCCTTGTCTCCGCTTCTAGGTAATATTCTTCTCTATGACTTCGACCAGCAGATGAACGGAAACCCTGACGCTGTTTGCCTACGTTATATTGATGATTTCATAATCTTCGCAAAAACTCAGCAACTTGCCGAAAACATGTTTCAGAAAGCTATTCACATTCTTGCGAGCCACGGTATGAGCGTTGCTAAACACAAGACGGTCAAGGGCTTGGTGCGAGACAAATTTGAGTTTCTGGGAATTGAGTTCGCCAATGGGCTTTTGCGTCCGTGCAGCGCCTCTCGCCACCGTATGATTTTGTCAATTGACAAAATTTTGATCTCCAGTCGGGATGCCTTGCGTGGCTTTAAGAAAACAGGCGAACTGAACCGACAATGCTCATTTCTCCATACACTTTTGAAGGTATCCGGTATCGTTCAGGGATGGGGAGCACACTATTGGTTTTGTAAGGACAGATCGTGCTTCGATGAGATGGACAAGCGTATTGGGACGATGATCTCCCGCTACTTCGGAGTCGTAAGAGACGAGCGAGAAGGGTGTACAAATCTCCAGAAATGGCAAATGTTGGGCCTCACACCCCTTTCTAACATGCAACGTCGTCCCTTCGTCTGGCCCAAGAAAGGGGAAAAGTATATTTCGTCAGTCAATCCGCCCCCTCCCGCTATTCCTATACCGATAACGCGCTGACGATCACTCTTTGGGAGACGTACGTCTATCAGGCTCGACTGCTCAATGCCGCAACACTGTGTCATCGAGGCGGCGTGAACGAATTGCCGCCTTTGAAAACGCGAGTTGGGTCGAAGTTGGGTGTATAACACTTGCTCCCTTGTGGGATTCTGTCTGCTCGCCTATCCGGCTGCCTGTGCCCGGCTTTCTCTCGCTTCACCCAGCCCGGCTCGGCGCAGCCTTCGCATCCCACCTCACCCCAAAATCCGCGCCTCATACTCCGCCCTCAACCGCTCCAGCGGTCCCAGAATGTCGCGGGCTCCGCGCCGTTCGCGCGGGCGACCAGAATGTCGAGGTGTGTGTGCCAGCCGGCGGCGACCTTGAGTAGCATGGCGCGGTCGGGCAGGCGGCGGTGGATCACGGTGAGCAGGACTTCCTCGCCCTGTGGCGTCAGTTCGAAGGAAACCTCGCAGCCCCCGTCCCAGGCGATGACGAGTTTTCGGGGCGGATCTGGCTCTGCATCCGGTATTCTTTGGGAAAACCGGCGGGTCGAGCCATTCCTGTGCGCCGGCCGGCAGTGCGGGTTTGCGCCGGCACAGATGGGTGCGGCCATGGATCTCGCGACAGATCAGTCCGACCTGTTTGCCGGGCTTTAACGCCACTCAAGGCGTCACGCTTCCTCGCGCGCTCGTGATCGGCTTCCCTGTAACAATCCCGCTCGGGGCGCCGTATCAATGCCGGGACCGCGAGGAGACGCCAATGTTCTATCATCGCCGCAAAGGCTGGGAGATTCCGGAGCGCGAGGCGACGCCCGAAGCGCTCTTTTTCGCGCGCCGCTCTCTCCTCAAGGCCGGCGTCGCCGCGGCGGCGCTGGCGGCGGCTCCTTCCGCGCAGGCGTTCTCTTTGTTCGGCGGCGGCGACAAGCCCGCCGCGCCGGAGGCGCCCGATCAGACGCAAGGCCGTTATCCCGCAGGGCGCAATGATCTGTTCAAGCTCGACCGCGATGTGACGCCGGAGGAGATCAATTCCCACTACAATAATTTTTACGAATTCGGCTCGGGCAAAGATATTTTTGAGGCGGCGCAGGCGCTCAAGACTCGGCCCTGGACCCTAAAAATCGACGGTCTTGTCGAAGCCCCGAAGGAAATGGGGATCGACGATCTCATTGCCTCCGCCCCGCTCGAAGAGCGTCTTTACCGGCACCGTTGCGTCGAGGCCTGGGCGATGGCGATTCCCTGGACCGGCTTCCCGCTGAAACACCTTGTCGATCTGGCAAAGCCCCAGTCGGGCGCGAAATTTGTGCGCTTCGAGACCTTTTTGGATCGCTCGATGGCGCCGGGGCAGCGCCAGGTCTGGTATCCGTGGCCCTATGGCGAGGGGCTGACCATGGCCGAGGCGTCAAACGATCTCGCCTTTCTCGTCACCGGCGCCTATGGCAAGCCGCTCGGAAAGCAGTTCGGCGCGCCGCTGCGGCTGGCGGTCCCGTGGAAATATGGGTTCAAGTCGATCAAATCGATCACCAAAATTTCCTTCGTCGCCGAGCGGCCGAAAACCTTCTGGGAGCAGCTGCAGGCGTCCGAATATGGCTTTTGGGCCAATGTGAACCCCGACGTGCCGCATCCGCGCTGGAGCCAGGCGAGCGAAGAGGTGCTGGGGACGCATGAGCGCCGCAAGACGCAGATCTTCAATGGCTACGGCGAATTCGTCGGCGGCCTCTATGTCGGGCTGGAGAAGGAGCGGCTTTACGTTTGAGGCAGCGCCGAATCGCTCGAGCCTCTCATCCTGAGGAGCGCCCGAAGGGCGCGTCTCGAAGGATGGGGCCCCGATGCGCCCCGCGAGGCGTTTCCGGCGAAACGCCTCCTTGAAGCGTTTTTACTGCCCGTAAAACTGATACATCGCGGAATAGCGGATGCGCGCGATGTCGCCCTGATTGGGCTCGTCGCAGCCGTCCGGCGGCGCGACGCCGCCTTCGGTGTCGATGCGGCGGACGGTCTCCGCATTGGTCAGCGTGCCGAACGTCCCGGTATGCGATTTCACCTTGAGGAGCAGCCAGGGGATTGACCCCTTATCGGGCGCGTCCTGCTTGGCGACGAGTTCGCCGACGATCGCCGAGCCGTCGGCGAGCGTCCACATCGGCCCCTTGCCATGGGTTCCGATCTCGCGACCCTTGGCGTTGAACAGCGCCGCCGCCGGCCCGTCCAGGACCCAGACGAAACCATTTTCCTTTTTCGTGCAGACATAGACCTGCACGCCTTGCGCATGGGCCTCGAGCAGAAGGTTTGACCCGGGCGGGGGGCTTAGCGCATCCTGCGCCGGGGCGGCTTGCGCCGTCAGCGCCAGAGCGGCCAGTCCTGCGAACGCGGCGGTCGTTTTCATGCTATCCCCCCTTTGCCGCGCGGCGCGGCGCGGCAATCTAACCGAGGCGGACTTTCGCCGCCAGCCGCGCAAAGAAGATTATGACCTTGCAACACACGAGCCTGTCTTGACCCTTTCCGATCGTCAGCCGTCCAGGGTTTTGTCCGCTTGAGCTGGTCGCCGCAGCAGGAGCGCGCCCTGAAATCCGTCGCGGAGTGGGTGAAGCGCGGCGAGCCGCAGGTGTTTCGCCTGTTCGGCTATGCCGGCGTCGGCAAGACGACGCTCGCGCGGCGCATCGCCGAAGACGTCGACGGCGAGACGATTTTTGCCGCCTTCACCGGCAAGGCGGCGCTGATGCTGCGCTCGAAGGGCTGCAAGGGCGCAAGAACCATCCACAGCCTGATCTACCGGCCGAGAGAGGCGGACGCCGAGGAGCCGACTTTCGTCCTCAATGAAGACAGCGCGCTCTCCAAGGCGAGCCTCGTCATCATCGACGAATGCTCCATGGTCGATGAAAATCTCGGCCGCGATCTGCTCTCCTTCGGCAAGCCGGTGCTGGTGCTCGGCGATCCGGCGCAGCTGCCGCCCGTGCGCGGCGGCGGCTTCTTCACCGAGGCCGAGCCCGACGTCATGCTGACCGAGATCCATCGCCAGGCGGCTGACAATCCGATCATCCGCCTGTCGATGCTGGTCCGCGAGGGCGGCCGGCTCGAGGCCGGCGCCTATGGCGAGAGCCGCGTCATCACGCGCGGCGACATCGACGCCGCCGCCGTCACCGCCAGTGACCAGGTGCTGGTCGGGGTCAATCGCACCCGGCGCTCCTACAATCGCCGCATGCGCGAGCTCTATGGCTATAGCTCCGAATTTCCCGAGGCCGGCGACCGGCTCGTCTGCCTGCGCAATGACAGCACGAAAGGCTTGCTGAACGGCGGCGTCTGGCTCGTCAAGACGACGGGAACGACGCGCAAGAAAAAGCTCGTGCTGCATGTGACGCCGGAGGACGATCTTGCGCGCAAGCCGCTGCGGATCGGCGTGCTGCCGGAGTTTTTTCAAGGCCGCGAGGATACGCTGACCCCGAAGGCGCGGCGAGACTCCGATGAGTTCGATTACGGCTATGCGCTGACCGTGCATAAGGCGCAGGGCTCGCAGTGGAATTCCGTGGTGCTGTTCGACGAAAGCGGCGCGTTCCGCGAGCATCGCAGCCGCTGGCTCTATACGGGCGTGACGCGCGCGGCCGAAAGGCTTACGGTCGTCATATGAATGCAGCGCTGCTTTCGCGACGCAGCCTTGTCGCCTCGGCGCTGGCGTTTTCCGCCGCCGGGACTTTTGCCGCGGCGCCAGTGGTCGTCAGCTCGAAACTCGATCTTGAAGGCGCGCTGCTGGGGGAGATGATGCTCATCGCCTTGCGCCGCGCGGGCGTGCCGGCTGTCGCGAATCTACAGATCGGACCGACCGCGATTTTGCGTCAGGCGCTGATCTCCGGCGCGGTCGATCTTTGCGTCGAATATACCGGCAACGCCGCTTTCTTTTTCCATCGGGAAGACGATCCCGTCTGGCGCGACGCCAGGGCCGGCTTTTTGCGCGCGGCGATGCTGGACCTTAAGGCCAATAGTCTCGTCTGGCTCGATCCCGCGCCCGCCGACAACAGCTGGGTCATCGCCGTCCCCAACGCGCTCGCGCGAGAGCAATCGTTGTCGACGCTCGAAGATTTCGCGACGTGGGTCAATTCCGGCGCGCGCGCAAAGCTCGCGGCCTCCGCCGAATTTGTCGAGAGCGAGGCCGGACTTCCGGCCTTTGAAGCGGCCTATCATTTTCATCTCAGCGCCGATCAATTGCTGGTTCTCTCCGGCGGCGAGACCACGGCGACCATGAAGGCCGCGTCCGCCGGCATATCCGGCGTCAACGCTGCGATGGCCTATGCGACGGACGGGGCACTCGACGCGCTCGATCTTCGCGCGCTCGAAGACCCGCGCCGCGCCGAGCCGGTCTACGCGCCGGCGCCCGTCATTCGCGCCGGGACGCTCGCCGCCTATCCGCAGATCAGAGGCGCGCTGGCGCCCGTTTTTGCGGGCCTCGATCTCAAAACATTGCGCGCGCTGAATGAAAGAATCGCGGTGGAAGGCGAGGACGCGGCCCTTGTCGCGCGCGATTATATGATGGAGAAAAGCCTGCTGTGAGCGCGCGCGGGACGCCGCCTGTTCATGATCGCGTGCTTCTGACGCTCGCCTGCGCCGGCGTCGCGGCGATTGCATTTGGCGGATTCGTCAATCACGCCGCAAACCGCCTTGCCGATGGCGTCGCGCTGCCGCTGTGGCGCGCGCCGCCTGGCGACCAGGCCTTGATCGCCGGGGCGCTCGTGGCGATGGCCCTCGCCTCATGCCTTGTCCGCGAAAAGACGCGCGCCGCCGTTGCGATCGGGTCCGCGTTCGCCTTGTTCTTCGGCTGTCTTATTACGGCGGCCCATTTTGCCGATCGCCTGGCCGAGGGCGCGAAGCCGGCCGCGCGCACGTCCCTCGGCGCCGCCTTCTGGACTCTGGTCGCGCTGGCGCTGCTTTGCGCGCTGAACGCCGCGCAGCGCGGCCGTCTGCCGTTCGCTTTGCGGGTCGCGGTCGGCGCGGGTTTCGCCGCCGGCTTCGCGGCGCTGGCGCAGGCGGGCGTTTTTGCGCAATTGGCGATCGCCAGGGAATTTGCGGTCCATCGCGCCGAGTTCATGGCTCAGCTTTGGCGCCATGCGGCGCTCGTCGGCGCAAGCGTCGCGATCGCCTTGGCCGTCAGCATCCCCCTGACCGCGCTGGCGCTGCGCCAGGCCCATTGGCGCGGGCTGTTGTTTTCAACCCTCGGCGTCGTGCAGACGATTCCCTCCATTGCGCTGTTTGGCGTGCTGATCGCGCCGCTCGCCGCGCTGGCCGCGCGCTTCCCATTGCTTGGCGCATGGGGCGTCGGCGGCACGGGAGCGGCGCCGGCCATCATCGCCCTTACGCTCTATTCGCTCGGGCCGCTCGTGCGCATCTTCGTCACCGGCTTTAACGAGGTGAGCGCCGATGTGAAGGACGCCGCGCGCGGGATCGGCTTCGACCGGCGGCGCCTCTTTTTCGCGGTCGAGTTTCCGCTGGCGCTGCCCGCGCTGATCTCCGGCCTGCGCGTCGTCGCCATTCAGGCGATCGGGCTTGCCGCGGTCGCGGCGCTCATCGGCGCGGGCGGCCTCGGCGTCTTCGTCTTTCAGGGCATCGGCCAATATGCGCTCGATCTCGTGCTGCTCGGCGCGATCCCGATCATCCTGATGGCGCTTGCCGCCGATCTTGTTTTCTCGGCGGCCCTCTCCGCTGCGCGGGGAAAACGATGATCGAGCTCGACGGCGTCGCCAAATTTTTCGGGCCGATGGCTGCGGTCGAGACTGTCTCGCTCGAAGTGGCGGCGGGCGATTTCTGTGTGCTGCTCGGCCCCTCCGGCTGCGGCAAGTCGACCGTGCTTCGGATGATCAACGCCATGATCGCGCCGGACAGAGGACGGATCGCGATTCGCGGCGTCGACATCGCGACGCTCGACCCGATCGCGCTGCGGCGCGGCGTCGGCTATTGCATCCAGTCGGTCGGCCTGTTTCCACATTGGACGGTTGAGCACAACATCGCCGCCGTGCCGAGGCTGCTTGGCTGGGGCAGCGCCAAGATCGCCGCGCGCATGGCCGAGGTCGTCGCCGCGATGCAGATCGACGAGGCTCTGCTTCCCCGCTATCCGCGCGAATTGTCGGGAGGCCAGCAGCAGCGGATCGGCGTCGCCCGCGCGCTCGCCGCGGACCCCGACATCATCCTGATGGACGAGCCCTTCGCCGCGCTGGACCCGATCAGCCGCGCCGCCTTGCAGGATGAGATGCGGCGCCTGCATGAGGCCAGCGGCAAGACGTTTCTGTTCGTCACCCATGACATCAACGAGGCGTTGCGCCTGGCGACGCGCATCGTCGTGATGAACAAGGGCCGCGTGGCGCAGGCCGGAACCCCCGCCGACATATTGATGCGGCCCGTCGACGAGTTCGTTCGCGGATTTCTCGGCCGCGACGAGCTGCCGCTGCGGCTGCTCGATCTTGTCGAAATTCGCGACCGAATTCGGCCGCTGTCGCATCGCCCTTCG
Organism: Methylocella silvestris BL2; assembly: GCF_000021745.1. Taxonomy (NCBI): domain Bacteria; kingdom Pseudomonadati; phylum Pseudomonadota; class Alphaproteobacteria; order Hyphomicrobiales; family Beijerinckiaceae; genus Methylocella; species Methylocella silvestris. The sequence goes on along the minus strand of NC_011666.1, from coordinate 2,311,375 downwards.
ACAACAGCGATCGGCGGGAACGCCACATTGCGGGCCGCGCTGAACATGATGCTCGATCATCATGTGAGCCGTCTCGCCGTCGCAGACGAGACAGGAGAAATCATCGGCGAAATCAGCCTCGCCGATATCGTCGCGGGCGGGGCGCCGCAATGAAGGTCCGGCGACTGACAAATTGCGCCTTGCGCCAGCCGGCGCTGTGGCTGGCGGCGCTGCTCGCTCTCTTGCTTGCCGCCGCGCCCTTTAGCGCGCCGCTGTTTGCCCTGTTGTTTCCGGATGATCCGCGTCCGCTCTATACGCGCGCAAGCTTTTTCGAGTTGACGCTCGCCCATTGCGAACTCGTCGCCTTATCAAGCCTCATTGCGGCGATCATTGGCGTTGGCCTCGCGATCTTTGTCACCCGCGACAGCGGGCGCGAATTCGGCCCGCTCGTCAGCGCGGTCGCCGCCGTCGGCCAGACTTTTCCGCCCGTCGCGGTTCTGGCGTTGGCCGTGCCGCTGCTCGGCTATGGCGCGGCGCCGGCGCTGGCCGCCTTGAGCCTTTACGCCATTCTCCCGATCCTCGAAGGCGCCTTGACGGGGCTCGCCAATGTCCCCTTCGGCGTCCGGGACGCGGCGCGGGGCGTTGGCTTTGCGTCGCGACCCCTGCTGCTCCAGATCGAGCTGCCGCTGGCGCTGCCCTTCATCCTCGCGGGCCTGCGCAGCGCCGTGATCATCAACATCGGCACGGCGGCGATCGGCTCCAGCGTCGGCGCGCTGTCGCTCGGATCGCCCATCCTCGAGGGGCTTTCGGCGTCAAACCCCGCCTATATCCTGCAGGGCGGATTCCTCGTCGCGCTGCTCGCCATCACCGCCGACCGCGGCTTTGCCGCGCTCGAGACGGCGTTGGGCCCAAGATAATTGGTGACGGGGGGCCGATCGCATTATCCTGTTCCGTCGCGCGCCGAGAATTTGACGCCGCGCCGATCTTAATGTACCGAACGGTCCGCACTGGACCAAAGAGTACAATTGTTGGGAGACATGCATGTCCGAGGAACAACGCCTGCCGCTGCCGCCTTTTACTGCCGAGAGCGCGGTCGAAAAAATCCGCCTTGCGGAGAATGGCTGGAACAGCCGCAATCCGGAGCGGGTGTCGCTCGCCTACAGCGTCGACAGCGAATGGCGCAACCGCGCCGAATTCGTCAACGGGCGCAAGGAGATCGTGGCCTTCCTGAAGCGCAAATGGGAGCGCGAGCTCGAATATCGGCTGGTGAAGGAGCTCTGGGCCTATACGGATAATCGCATCGCGGTCCGCTTCGCCTATGAGTTTTGCGATGATTCCGGCTTCTGGCGGCGCGCCTATGGCAATGAGAATTGGGAGTTCAACGCCGAGGGTCTGATGACGCGCCGCTTCGCCTCGATCAATGATCTGCCGATCCATGAATCGCAGCGCAAATTCTTCTGGCCGCAAGGCGATCGCCCCAAGGATCACCCCGGCCTGTCGGACCTCGGGCTCTAGCCGCCAATGGCGCGCAAGATCGCCGAGCGCTCCGACATCGTGCCGCTTCTCGCCGAGGCGTTTCGCGAGAACGGCTTCGAGGGCGCGAGCCTAACGCTGATCGGCGCAAAGACAGGACTCGGCAAAGGCAGCCTCTATCATTTCTTCCCCGGCGGAAAGGAAGAGATGGCAGAGGCCGTGCTGGCCGACATCGAAAGCTGGTTCGAGGCGCATGTCTATCGGCCGCTGCGCGAAACTGAAGATGCGGCGCAGGCCGTCGGCGATATGCGCCAATCGGTCGAGGCTTATTTCCGCTCGGGCCGGCGCGCCTGCCTGATCGGCGCTTTCGCGCTCGACAATGTGCGCGACCGTTTCAGCGCAAAAATCCGCAATTATTTCGCCGCCTGGACCGAAGCGTTGGCCGGCGCGCTGGAGCGGGGCGGCGTCGATCCTAAAGAGGTGCCCTATCGCGCTGAAGAGGCGGTGGCGAATATCCAGGGCGCGCTGGTGCTGGCGCGGGCGCTCGACGATCCGGCCGTATTCGAGCGGGCGATGGCGCGGATCGAGGCGCGGCTGCTGGCGGGGTGAAGCAAGACTTGGCGGCCACGCTCAGGCGCTCTGCGCCGATGACGCCGACTTGTGTCGTCACAGCTGCGCGGCGAGCGCCGCGAAGGCGGCGTTATTCGCGGCCGGATCATTAAATCGCAGCGACAACAAAGGGGCGGCAGTAAAATGCGCGAGGGTTTCGCGCGTCGCCGCGAGCGTCACGGACGAGCCCGACGTTTCATTGACGATGATCGCCCGCGCTTCAAGCTCGCGCGCCCGCATGGCCTCAAGCCCCGTCAGCGCATGGCTGATCGCGCCGAGATAGGAGCCGGCGACAAAGATCAGCGGCAGTTTTAGCGCCGCCATAAGGTCGAGGGTGGTCTCGCGCTGGTTCAGCGGAACCATGACGCCGCCGGCCCCCTCGATCAGCATGACGCCGGGGGCCGCCGCCACCGCAGCCTGGCAAAAACCGGCGACCTCGTCGAGGTCGATCGTCCGGCCTTCCAGCGCCGCCGCCATATCGGGCGAAAGCGGCGCCCTGAATCGCCAGGGCGCGATTTTTTGCAGCGTCTCCGTGGTCGGCGGACGGCCTAGCGCTTCGAGCAGCACGGCCGGATCGCTGCCCTCTGGCGCGGAGGGATCGAAGCCGCTGACGACCGGCTTCAGCGCGTCCGCCGCGCGGCCCTGCGCCCGCAACGCGCGCAACAGCCCGGCGGTGACAAAAGTCTTGCCGAGATCCGTTCCGGAGCCGGTGATGAAATAGGCCGCCATCGCCTTACAGTTTCACAATATCGCGCACGGCTTGCGCCACCCTTGCGACATCCTCATCCGCATGTCCGGCGGTGAAGGCGAAGCGCAGCCGCGCCGTGCCGGCGGGAACCGTCGGCGGACGGATCGCGGTAACGAGAAAGCCCGTATCCGCCAATTGCCGCGAGGCGTCGAGCGCCGCCTCGGGCGCGCCGACGATCACCGGGACGATCGGGCTTTGCGCCTCCGGCAGGCCCAGCGCCGCGCAAAACGCCCGAGCCTTGGCGAGCGGCTTTGCCGTCAGCTCCGGCTCGTTCTCGATGATTTCGAGCGCGGCGAGCGCGGCGCCGGCAGAGGCGGGGGGCAGGCCGGTGGAATAGATCACCGTGCGCGCGCGCGTCTTCATGAGGTCGATTACGGCGGCCGAGGCGCAGAGATAGCCGCCATAACCGCCGATCGCTTTCGACAGCGTGCCCATTTGCAGCGGGACCGGCGGATCGCCGGCGGCCGCCACCGAACCGCGCCCGCCGCCGATGACCCCAAGCCCATGCGCGTCGTCGCTCATCAGCCAGGCGTCATGGGCGGCGCAGAGGGCGGAAAGAGTGGCCAGAGGCGCGCGGTCGCCGTCCATGGAAAAGACGCCGTCGGTCAGCAGCAATGCATGCCGATATTGCGCGCGGCTCGCGGCGAGAATCGCTTCGGCGTGGGCGACGTCATTGTGGCGAAAGACCATCGTTTTGGCGGGCGAGAGCTGCGTCCCGGCGAACAGACAAGCATGCGCCAATTCGTCGATCAGAATCAGATCTTTTGCGCCAGTGAGGGTCGGCACGATGCCGGTATTGGCGAGATAGCCCGAGCCGAAGACGCAGGCGGCCTGCGTCCCCTTGATCCGCGCGAGGCGCTCTTCAAGCTCGACGAGCAGCGGATGATTGCCGGTGACGAGCCGCGACGCGCCGCTGCCCGCGCCATAAAGATTGATCGCCGCGATGGCGGCGGATTTTACGGCGGGATGATGGGTCAGATTGAGATAATCATTGCAGGAAAAGGAAATGAGCCGCCGTCCGCCGCGAAGAATATGCACGCCGTCCTCGCGCGCGGTGGGCTCCAGCCGCCGGCGCAGATGCGCGGCGTCGAGTTCGGCGAGTTTTGCGGCGGCGAATTGTTCCAGCGAATGGGTCAGGACGGAAGTCCTCGGTAACGCGGCGAAAGCCTGTTTTCACGCAAGCTTTTGCGCAATATGCGCGCTCAACGCAACCGCGCGCAAAATCAGCTTAAGGCAAAACTCATGAGCGCAGCCGATTGGCTCGAACAAGGCCTGCCGCATATCTGGCTGCCATATACGCAGATGCAGACCACGCCGCCGCCGCTGCCGGTCGCGAGCACAAAAGGTTCGCGCATAACGCTCGCCGACGGGCGCGAGCTGATCGACGGAATCGCCAGCTGGTGGACCGCCTGCCACGGCTATAACCACCCGCATATCGCGCAGGCGGTTCGCGGCCAGCTCGATAAAATGCCGCATGTCATGTTCGGCGGCCTCGCGCATGAGCCGGCGCTGACTCTGGCGCGCCGCCTCGCCGCGCTTTTGCCCGATCCGCTGGAGCGCGTGTTCTTTTGCGACAGCGGCTCCGTCGCCGTCGAAGTGGCGATGAAAATGTCCGTGCAGTTCTGGCTCAACCAGGGTTTTACAGGCCGCACGAAATTCTTGTCGTTCCGGGGCGGATATCATGGCGACACCTTCGCCTGCATGTCGGTCTGCGATCCCGAGGAAGGGATGCACAGCCTGTTCGCCGGCGCTTTGGCGAAACAAATCATTGCCGATCTCCCGGTCGATGAGGCGAGCGAAGCGGCCTTCGATCGACTGCTCGCCGCGCATGCGGAGGAGCTTGCCGCTATTGTCGTCGAGCCCCTGGCGCAGGGCGCCGGCGGCATGATCTTTCACGGAGCCGAGGTCTTACAGAAACTGCGCCGCGCCGCCGACCGGCATGGGATCTTGCTGATTTTCGACGAGGTCTTTACCGGATTCGGCCGCACCGGGACCATGTTCGCCTGCGAGTCGGCCGGCGTCGTCCCCGATATCGTGGCGCTGTCGAAAGCCTTGACCGGCGGCACGATGGGCCTCGCCGCGACCATCGCGAGCCGAAAAATTTTCGAAGGTTTTCTGTCGGACGATCCTCTGCATGCGCTGATGCACGGCCCGACCTTCATGGCCAATCCGCTCGCTTGCGCCGCCGCCAACGCTTCGCTAGATCTGTTCGAGCAGGAGCCGCGCCTCGCCCAGGCGGCCGCGATCAGCGAGGCGCTGAAGCTGGGTCTCGCCCCCTGCCGCGATTTTCCGCGGGTCAAGGATGTGCGCGTGCTCGGCGCCATCGGCGTCGTCGAGCTCGACCGCATCGACGATATGAACGGGCTGAAGCGGCGTTTCGTCGAGGCGGGCGTCTGGGTGCGCCCGTTCCGCAACATCGTCTATCTGACGCCGGCCCTGACAATCGGCGAGGGCGAGCTGAAATGTCTAACCGATGCTGTGGTCGCCGTGGTCGGCGAGCGCGCGCGGGGGAGCTAGGCTGGCGGAGGGCTGGCGCCTGCGGGATGTTGGCCGCGGCTGCAGCGCGTCGAGGGCGTCGCTATTGGCGCGCGCCCAGTCATAGAGCATTTCCAGCGGCTCGACGAAGCGCGCGCCGAGAGGCGTTACGCGATATTCGACCGCGGGCGGCCGCGTGTCGCGCACCCGTCGGGCAATGAGCCCGCTCGCCTCCATCTCGCGCAGCGTCTGATTCAACATTTTCTTGGAAATGCCGGGCAGGCTGCGGTGGAGCACGCCAGCCCGCGCGCAGCCGCCGAGGCGCGCGTGCAGCGTGTGCAGCGCCATACTGGTCCATTTGACGGCGAAAATCTCGAGGATGCGACGCGGCGCGCAATCCTCGCGGCCTTCGTCATCCGGCGTGCCTTGATCCATATCGGCGGTCACCTTTTGGAGCCCATAACCCGTTTTGGCGCCTTCTGGCGCGGCGCTGGGGCTCCCCTTAGATAGGACGAAGACCCGTCAGGAGCCAAACCATGACAAAGACCGCCCTTATCGCCGGCGTGAGCGGCATCGTCGGCGCCGCCGCCGCAACCCTCTTCGTGGAGAACGGCTGGGAAGTGTTCGGGCTCGCGCGCAAACCATTGGCGCAAAAAGGCGTCACGCCGATCGCCTCCGATCTGCAGGAGCCGGCCTCCCTTTCCCCGGCGCTGGCCGGGATCCGCCCGAGCCATGTTTTTCTGACCAATTGGTCGCGGCAGGCGACCGAGGCCGAAAATATCAAGGTCAATCGCGCCATGGCGCGCAATCTGCTCGACGCCCTGCGCCCGGCCGGAAGCGTCCGCCACGTTGCTCTCGTGACGGGCCTGAAACACTATCTTGGACCGTTCGAGGCCTATGGGAAGGGAACGCTGCCGGCGACCCCTTTTCGCGAGGAGCAGCCACGGCTCGACGTCGAGAATTTTTATTACGCGCAGGAGGATGAAGTCTTCGCCGCCGCCGCCCGCGACGGATTCGGGTGGAGCGTGCATCGGCCGCATACGATCATCGGCAAGGCCGTCGGCAATGCGATGAATATGGGAACAACTCTGGCGGTCTATGCCGTCATCTGCCGGGAGACGGGAAGGCCGTTCCGTTTTCCAGGTTCGGCCGCCCAATGGAATGGCCTGTCCGATATGACGGATTCGCGCCTGCTCGCGCGTCATCTGCTCTGGGCGGCGACGACTCCGTCGGCGGCGAACCAAGCGTTTAATGTCGTCAATGGCGATATTTTTCGCTGGAGCTGGATGTGGAGCCGCATCGCCGACTGGTTCGGGATCGAGGCGGCGCCCTTCGATGGGCGGGTCGAGCCGTTGGAAAAGCAGATGGCCAACGACGCGCCCGTTTGGCGCGCGATCGCGGAGCGCTATGGCCTGGGCGAGCCGGACATCGCGCGGCTGGCGTCGCCGTGGCATACGGACGCCGATCTCGGACGGCCGATTGAGGTCGTTACCGACATGTCGAAAAGCCGGAAGCTCGGCTTTACCGCCTACCAGCCGACTGACGACGCCTTCTTCGATTTGTTTGCGGAGCTGCGCGCGGACAGGCTTATCCCGCCGGCTTGACTCCAAGCCGGCCGGCCGCCCTTGGCGACGCCAGCCAACGGAACTCAGTCCTTTGCGCCCTTGGCCTTTTCTTCGGGCGCCTTCGGGCAGACGACATGGGTCTCGGTGCGGGTGACGCCATAGCCTTCGTCGAGCGCGACTTTTTCAGCGACGCAGCCTTCGGCCAGCGCTGCGCTCGCCTGCGAATCGGCGAGCGAGGGGTCCGGGGTTCCCATATAGATTGCGAAAATGAGGCCGAGACTGAGGACAAAACCGAAGATCGAACCCAGCCTGATCATGTCGCATCCATTCCTATGCCGCTTCGATAAGCTAAACAGCTAAGCTGCCCTTACGGTTCCGCTTGCGCGGCTTCCCGCCATCGAAAAAAAACGGCTCCACAGTCCGGATGCTAGGTAGCTGAGGCGCCCCCGCCAAACTAGTGCAGGGGGGACACAGTGCGCGGGGTTCGGTAAGGCGTTTTGATGTTCGGCAGGTTCGGGCGTCATCCAGAACAAAAACGGAACTTGCGCCGCCGCGCCGCCTCCGCTAGGCGTCTTTGAATGGGCAAGACCGTCTCTCCTCCCGCGCCGCCGTCCTCCGGCGGAACCGAACCCGTCAATCTGCGCGAGGCGCTGGAAGAGCGCTATCTCGCCTATGCGCTTTCGACCATCATGGGCCGCGCCCTGCCGGACGCGCGCGACGGGCTAAAGCCCGTGCATCGCCGCATCCTCTACGGCATGCAGATTCTCAGGCTCGACCCCGGAACCGCCTTCAAGAAATGCGCGAAGATCGTCGGCGACGTGATGGGCTCGTTCCATCCGCACGGCGATCAGGCGATCTATGACGCCCTCGTGCGCCTCGCGCAGGATTTTTCCTCGCGCTATCCGCTGGTCGACGGGCAGGGCAATTTCGGCAATATCGACGGCGACGGCGCCGCCGCCTATCGCTACACCGAAGCGCGCATGACCGACGTCGCGCGCCTTCTCCTGGAGGGCATCGACGAGGACAGCGTCGATTTCCGCGACAATTATTCCGGCGACCAGCAGGAGCCGGTGGTGCTGCCCTCGGCGCTGCCCAATCTGCTGGCCAATGGCGCGCAGGGCATCGCGGTCGGCATGGCGACCTCGATCCCGCCGCATAATCTTGCCGAACTCTGTGACGCCGCGCTTTATCTGCTCTCCCATTCCGACGCCTCGACTGATCAGCTTCTGAGCTTCGCGCCGGGGCCGGATTTCCCGACCGGCGGCGTGCTGGTCGAATCAAAACAATCCATCGCGGAAACCTACCGGACCGGCCGCGGATCGCTGCGCCTTCGCGCGCGCTGGTCGAAGGAGGAGGCCGCGCGCGGCGCCTGGACGATCGTCGTCACCGAAATCCCCTACATGGTGCAAAAATCGCGGCTGATCGAAAAGATCGCCGAGCTTTTGAACGACAAGAAGCTGCCGCTCGTCGCCGACATCCGCGACGAATCGGCCGAGGATGTGCGCGTCGTCATCGAGCCCAAAAGCCGCACGGTCGATCCCGCGCTTTTGATGGAGCATCTGTTCCGGCTGACCGAGCTTGAGACGCGCTTTCCGGTCAATCTCAATGTGCTGGTTGACGGCGTCGCGCCGCGCGTCGTCTCCTTCAAGGAGGCGCTGCAGCAATGGCTCGACCATCGCCGCGAGGTGCTGGTGCGCCGCGCGCGCCACCGCCTCGCCGAAATCGTGCGCCGGCTCGAGCTGCTGGCCGGCATGCTCATCGTCTTCCTCAATCTCGACGAGGTGATCCGCATCATCCGCGAGGAGGATGAGCCGAAGGAGCGGCTGCAACTGGCCTTCAGCCTCTCCGACATGCAGGTCAATTATGTCCTCGACACGCGGCTGCGCAGCCTGCGCCGGCTCGAGGAAATGCAAATCCAGCGCGAGCATGAGGCGCTCGAAAAGGAAAAACTGGAGCTCGAGGCCTTGCTTGCCGACGAGGCGAGGCAGTGGAAAAAGATCGCCGCCGAGATCCGCGATCTCAAGAAGAAATATGGGCCCGAAACCAAACTCGGGCGCCGCCGCACGAGCTTCGCCGAAGCGCCCGACGTCGGCGAGATCGATTTTGCCAGCGCCATGGTCGAGCGCGAGCCGGTGACGGTGGTGGTGTCCGAAAAGGGCTGGATCCGCGCGTTGAAGGGCCAGGTCGCCGATCTGTCGGGACTGCAATTCAAGGGCGATGATTCGCTGCACATCTCCTTTTTTGCCGAGACGACGTCGAAGATTCTCGTGCTGTCGGGCGATGGAAAGATTTTCACCCTCGACGCCGGCAAATTGCCGGGCGGGCGCAGCCAGGGCGAGCCCTTGCGCCTGCTCGCCGACATTGGCGAAGGCGAGAGCGTCGCCGCTGTGTTTCCCTATGCGCCGGGGCAAAAAATGCTGGTCGCGACCGATGACGGACGCGGCTTCGTCGTTTCGCAGGACGAGATGATTGGCGGCACGCGCAAGGGCAAGCTGCTGCTCAATGTGGAAAAGCCGGGGATCGCGAAAATCATCGTCCCGGCCGACGGCGACCATGTCGCGATCATCGGCGAGAACAGAAAGCTGCTGGTGTTTCCGCTGGATCAGGTTCCGGAAATGGCGCGTGGCAAAGGCGTGCGCCTGCAAAAATACCGCGACGGGGGCGTCGCCGACGCCAAGGTTTTTTCAATAGTCGAGGGGCTGAGCTGGAAAGATTCGGCGGGGCGCGTTTTTGTTGTCGCGAAGCCGGAGTTGGCGGAATGGATCGGCAACCGCGCCGAAGCCGGCCGTCTGCCGCCGCGAGGTTTTCCGAAGAACAACCGGTTTAGGTGAGTGGAAAGTCTAAATACAACCGAAATCTATGCGATAATGTCTTTTATATTGGAGGTCGGGGTGCACTGTGGAGTGGGGATCGTTCATAGGGCCGGCCGTTATCGCCGCCGGCGTTTCGGGGATTGTCTCTGTAGTTGGCTTGATCGTATCGACTTGCACGGCTCGCGCTATCCATACCGAAAAACTGGCATTTGATCAGAACCAGGCGGCGCAAAAGCTTGGATTCGACGAACAACTAGCCGAGCGGAAGGTGAACGCCGACATCGCGTTGGCCGAGAAGAAGATCGCACTAGACGCGAGCCTTGCCGACCGGAAGCGTCGGCAGGATTTGGCGGAGGAAGTTCTTTCCGCTTTTTACCAGATGGTCGACACGATCCGGGCTATCCGCTCTCCCGGCGGCTATCCCGACGAAGGCAAGAATCGTCCAATAATGCCCGGCGAAAGCGAAGACGTAGCGAGGATGCGAGACGCCTATTACGCGATCGTCGAACGCTTTGAAGCGCGCAGAAAGGAGATAGCTGATCTTATGTCGAGGCGCTATCGCATGACGGCTTGGTTCGGCAAAGAAGCGGATGAGCCGTTCGAAATTGTGTATCGCGCCTTGAGTACGATTATTGTCTCGGCGCGCTCGCTGATTGATTGGGCGGACAAGGACTCTCAGACATCCACGCCAGATAACCTCGCACTTTGGGATAAAATGCAGGGAGATATCTGGCAGGGAGCGGCAACGCCGGACACGATAGGCGACGACGTCGACCGCGCTATTGTCCTCATCGAAACGATCTGCCGCCCAGTATTGCAAGAGCCAGCGAAGTGAACCGGCTCGTCCCGATCCTTTTCAACCCTACGATTGCAATCGCCGCCGCCGGCGAGCGCGCCTTATACGCTTCTTTTCATTCTTCACCGCGCAGATCCGGACACCGAAAACGCGTCGCCCTATGACCCGCGCGGCCGTTGCAGTCTTCGATTGGGTTGAGCCGAGGGCATGCCGAGCACGACCGGCCTTCCCTCAAACCCCGGCCCTTAATCGCCCTTGTTGGCCGCATTGACCGGCACCAGAGAGAGCTGGCTGCTTCCCAAAATCACCGAATCGGAGCCGGTGGTGTAATAGATGCGCGGATCGACCGCGATCATCTTGCACCCTGGCGGCGCGGAGCTGGAGCCGACATAGGCGTGGCCGGTGTTGAAGGTCAGCCCGCCGCTTGGGCAGCTCGAATTGCAGGGCGCCAGCGGATCGCCGACCGGGCGGCTGCACAATTGCGCCGAGGTTCTTGCCGGGACGGTCGCGGTGATCGTGCAGATGCTGCTTGTTTGGCTGGCGAACTGGAACTGAACGAAAACCGAGCAGGCGACATTGCTGTTATTGAAGATCCCCACCACGGTGACGCTGCGTCCGGTCGAAAACGCCGTTTGCGACGTGTAAAAGGGGATGACGTAACGGGCGGCCTGGCCCGTCGGCGCCGGCAGGGGGGCGGCCTGAGCGCCAGATTGTTCAGCCACCGGCGCGCTCGGAACCCCTGCGTCGCTGCTTGCGGCGCGCGAAGGCGATGATGGGGCGCTGAGGATCAGGAGGGAGGCGGCGGCTGCGAAAAGTGTCGTTGAACGCGCGTATGATCGCATGGCTAAACTCCGATCGCTTGAGTTAGCGATTCTTAAGACCCGGCCGAACTCACTCGGCTGAGCAAAAATCGCTTCCGCTTCAAAAGCTTGGAGTTATTGCGATACATTGAGCCCGTTCGATCGGAATATGCTCTAGCGCACGCGTTAAGAAAAAAATAAACGCAAGAATTCGCAACCATCAAGTATAAACGGCCAAGGTCATTCGTTGTCCTGTCCGCGTTCGCGGCGGCGCGGCGTTTGAACCGACTTCCGGCGCCGTCGTCCAAATAGTTTGAGAAATCAACGTCCGCCGGTACAATTTTGGCATGGCCCTGAGGGCCGCGCCGCACTACCATATCCGGGGCCGCCTCACGGCGCGCCGACCGGATGTCAGTCTCGCGGAATCGAACGGAGCCGCTTCATTGAAAGAGCCGACCTCCCCTCCGCTTGCTTCCTATGCGCTGGCGGGACCCGGCACGCGGCTCAATGACATCTATGTAATCGACCGGCTGATCGCCACGGGCGGGATGGGGCAGGTCTTTGTCGGCCATACCATCGAGACCGCCGACAAGGTGGCGATCAAGATGATCCGCCCGGAACTCGCCCAGAGCGACACCTATCTGGCTCTCTTCCGCAAGGAGGCCGCGGCGCTGCATCGGAGCCCGCACGAGGCCATCGTGCGTTATTATCTCTTCACGACCGATCCCGAGCTTCGCTGCCCCTATCTCGCGATGGAGTTCGTCGAAGGGGAATCGCTCGCCAGCCTGCTCGAGCGCGGGCCGCTCGATCTTGGCACGGTGCGCATCCTGCAGCGGCGGCTCGCGGCCGGGCTTGACGTCGCGCATCGCGCAGGCGTGATCCACCGCGATCTGTCGCCCGACAATATCATTCTTCCCGACAACGACCCCAACCGGGCCAAAATCATCGATTTCGGCATCGCCCGCGACTCGAAGGGCGACGCGACGGTGATCGGCGGCGAGTTCGCCGGCAAGTCGAACTATGTCTCGCCCGAGCAAATCGGCCTCTTCGGCGGCGAGGTCACCACCAAATCCGATGTCTACAGTCTCGGCCTCACGCTCGCCGCCGCGCTGGTGGGACGGCCGATCGACATGGGCGGTCTGCCGGCCGAAGTGGTGCGAAAACGCAGCAGCGTGCCGGATCTGAGCGAAATGCCCGCCGAGATGCGCCCGCTGCTGCGCAGCATGCTGCAGCCGCGCCCGGAGGACCGCCCGACCATGGCCGAGGTCGCCTCCGCCCCGACGGTCATAGCGCCCGCCCCGGCGGGCCGGCCGGTCCCGCAAAAGCGCCGCTGGATCCTGCCGGCCGCAGCGGCGGGGGTCGCGGCGCTGATCGGCGCCGGCGCGGTCGCCATGCTCAGCCTGGGCGATCGTAAATCGAGCAATCTCAGCGAATTCCCGCTGGGGGCGCCGCGCCTCACCGCGGAAGCGCCTTCCGATGCGGCGCCGCCGCCCGCCGAACCGTCTCCCCCGTCGCCGGCGTCTGCCGCCGCGCCGCCGCCCGCCGCGCCTGCGCCGCCTGTCCAAACCGCGACGAATCCAATCCCCCCCAATCCAGGTCCGCTCGCGCCGGCGTCGCCAATCCTCAGCGCGCCGGCGGGGGTCCCCGCAACGGCGTCGGAGCCGCCGGGCGCGGCGCCCGACCACGCGACCGCCGCGCAACTCTCGGAGCTCAAGCTCTCGGAGGTTTCGCCCGCAGCGCCCCCGGCGCGGCCCCCGCGGCCGGCCGTGGAGCCGAATGAGGTGGAGACCGCGGGCATTGTCGCGCGACCCGCGGCGCCGTCGGGCTCCTCTGCTCCCTCGCCCGAGGGCGCGATCCGCGACTGCGACGGATGTCCGGAAATGCTGCCGCTGCCAGCCGGCGTTTTTTCCATGGGCAGCAACGCCGATCCGAGCGAAAAACCGATCCGCAAGGTCAAGGTCGCGCCTTTTGCAGTCGGGCGCTTCCCGGTCACGGAGGGCGAATGGCGGCTCTGCGTCGACGCGAAAGGGTGCAGCTTCGATCCTGGCGGCGACGAGGGAGCCCCCGTCCACAACCTCAGTTGGGACGACGCTGCGCAATATGTCGACTGGCTCTCGAAGCTGACCGGCCATCGCTATCGCCTCCTCAGCGAAGCGGAGTGGGAATATGCGGCGCGCGGCGGCGCCCCGACGCGCTATTGGTGGGGCGAACAATTCAAGCCGGACATGGCGGCGTGCCGCTCCTGCGGCGACCAAAAAACCGAAGGGCCGCCCAAGATCGGTCTGTTCCCGCCGAACGGCTTTGGCCTCCAGGATGTGACCGGCTCGGTGTCGCAATGGGTGGCGGACTGTTGGCATCGCAGCTTTAAAGGCGCGCCGATCGATGGGAGCGCCTGGATAAGTCCGAACTGCCCCGAGCGGGTTCTGCGCGGCGGCTCATGGAACAGCGCGCCCGCGGATCTCAGGGTCACCAACCGGGAATTCTACGATCCGAAAGTCCGCTACCCCGGCCACGGACTTCGCGTCGGCCGCGACCCATAACGGCTTGGCGGAACGACGGCGCCCGATGACGCGGGCGGACGGCAAATCCATTGAGGGAGCGACGCGATGAGCAACTGGACCAAGACGGCATTCGTACTGTGCGCGATGACGGCCGCCTGGCCGGCCGCCGCGCAAGCGCCGGCGGCGACGCCCTCCGAATCCGCCGCGCCGGCGCCTTACCAGCAAATGGCGACGCCGGCGGGCGCGAAGCTCTACATTATCTCGCCGGCCAATAAAGCGCGGGTCCGCTCGCCCTTCACGGTTCAGTTCGGCCTGAAAGGCATGGGAGTCACGCAGGCGGGGAACACATCCGCCAATGCCGGGCATCATCATCTTCTTGTCGACGTCAAGGAGCCGATTTCCGAGACGGAGATCATTCCCTCGGACAAGAACCATCTTCATTTCGGCGGCGGCCAGACCGAAACGACGCTGGATCTGCCGCCGGGCCGGCATACGCTCCAGCTCGTCCTCGGCGACGCCAAGCACAGACCCTTATCGCCGCTGCTGGCGTCGCAAAAGATCGAGGTGACGGTGGTCTCGCCGACGGCCAAGAAGAAGAAACATCGGCGGCCGGGACATTATCACTATTGACAACTGCAACGCGCGCCGCTCTGCAGGCTGCCGCTGACGCTCCTCCCGCGCTCGCGGCATTGTGGCGATTCACACCCAGGCGCTGCGCTTCACATGGGTAGATCCCTCATCGAGACATTCTCGAAAAAGGGGGATTTGATATGCTTATCGATCGCATTGTGAAGGCGGCGGCCGTAATCGCGTCAATATTTGCCGCTTCGAGCGGGGCGGAGGCCGGGACGCTCAAAGCGCCTTATGGGCTCGCTGTCGACCAAAGCGCCGGCTCGCTCTATATCGCTGATCCGGCGGCCGGCCAGATCATTGCTTACAATCCCAAAGCGAATGCGCTTTCAGCGTTCGCGCTCGTTAGCAATCCGTTCTCGCTTGCTGTCAACGGCAATGGGCTGCTCTATGCCGGGATTGTCGGCGCAGGCGGCCATATCAACGTCTATAATGCGCAGGGCCAATCAATCAATTCGATGCCCGTGCCGCCGGGCGACAGCCCGATCACAATGGCCTTTGACGCCGACAATATTCTCTATCAGTCCAAAGGCGTCAGCACCGGATTGGGAGAAATAAACGCCTACACGAATGATGTCACCCTGCCGTATAATCAGGTTCTCGATTCGCCGCCGTCTGGTTTCAGTTTTATTCCTTACAATAAGCTTCAAACATATACCGAGATGCCCTCCGGGACGAAATACGCCCTTGGCTATGACAATGGGCAGATTTTTATGCTTGGAAATTTACCGGGCCACGGCGGCAACAGGAATATCTACGATACACAGTTGCTTCTTTCAGGCCACGCCCAGGATTTCTCCAATCAGGTCGCCCAATGCTTTGATGCGAATTGCAACGCATGGATCAATAATCACATTCTCGCGCTGACGGGCTCGTCCTTCGCGGCGGCAGTCGACGCCAATCACAATATTTTCTACACCGACCCGGATGGGATGGACATCGCTGTTACGGGAAAGCCGCCGGTCTCATTTCGGAAGCTATTGACTAATCTTCCATCTTCGCCCTACGGGATCGCCTTCGACAAGGCGCGCTCACGCCTTTACGTTTCCTTCCCGGGCGAACATCTCATCCGCGCCTATAAGGTCACTTACTCGACCCAGAATGGCGTCAAGGTCCCGGCGCTGTCGATGCCTCCCGCTCTCATCCGGTGAGCTGGGCCGGGAACATAACGAGGGTCTGGGGCAGATACGACGCCTCGAAAACAGGGCCGGCGCGTTACTCCACGCGCTCCCAGCCGCTCATCGTCAGGCGCTCCTGCGGCAGGAAACGCTCCTTGTAAGCCATCTTCTGCGAGCCCTGGACCCAATAGCCGAGATAGACATGCGGCAGGCCGAGGCGGCGCGCGCGCTCGATATGGTCGAGGATCATATAGGTTCCGAGCGAGCGCTGCGTCTCTTCGGGCGCATAGAAGGAATAGACCATCGACAGCCCGTCGGCGAGCAGATCGGTCAGGCAGGCGGCGGCGAGCGCGGTTTCTCCGCCGCGTTCCCCATCGGGCGCCCTATATTCGACCAGCCGGCTCTCGACATGGCTGTCCTCGATCATCATCGAATAGTCGAGGACGGTCATGTCGGCCATGCCGCCCTCGCCATGGCGGGCGTCGAGATAGCGCCGAAACAAACTATATTGCTCTGAGGTCGGCTCAGGACGGCCGACTGTGCTGATAAGATCGCGGTTTTGTTCGATGACGCGCCTGAAGCTGCGCGAGAGACGAAAATCATCCACCTTGACCCGGACCGAGACGCAGGCGCGGCAGCGCTCGCAGGCCGGCCGGTAGGCGATGGTCTGGGAGCGACGAAAGCCGGACAACGTCAGCTGATCGTTGAGCCCGACGGCGCGGCCGCCGATGAGATGGGTGAAGACCTTGCGTTCCTGGCGATCGGGAAGATAGGGGCACGGGGAGGGCGCAGTCAGATAGAACTGCGGCGCGTCGCGCGGTTCTCTCGTCAAGCCGGTCTGCCCCTTTGAACCCGTTTTCATCTTCGATCAATCAGGCTAGCGGTTTCTGAGGCGGCCGCAACTGAATAAAATGCAGGTCAGGCCGGCCGCCGCGTCATGATCACGCCGGCGAGGATATCGTGCAAACATCTTTTTCCGTCGGTGACGAGCGCGACAAGAAAAATCGGCATGAACATGGTGCTGAAATAAAACAGGACCGCATGCGCGGCCGCGATCAGAAACGGAACGCGCTGACCGTCGACGGTGCGCAATTCGAGATCCATGGCCCGCATCCCTGGCGTCGCCATATTCGGCCCGGAGACGGTGAGGCCGTTGTAGAAGAAGGCGACGAAGGGAAAGATCGGCGGCAGCAGCAGGACCGACAGACCGAAGGTCAGAAGGGCGAGCGCGAACCAGATCGCGATCGAAAAGATCGACACCAGGATAAAGTCGAGGAAAAAGGCCGCGACGCGCCGCATCAGCACGCCCGAAAACGCCGCCGGCGGGAGATTGGCGGGCAGATAAGGCGCGTTGCTGACCGCGACCCTGTCGAATTGTCCCAGATTGCTCATTGGCGCTCTCGATCCAAGTTTTTCGCGCAGGAGTTGGCGGGAAGGCCCGCGCGTCTCTTATTTGGCCACGCGGCGGGCGCGCACAAGGGCGTTTTGCCGCCCCTGAGCGTCGCCGTCCGTCGGCGCGGCTGGGCCTCGCCTCATAATCGCTATTTTTCCGCCCGAAGAAAACAGAATGCGGCGGCCGTATCGCTGAAGTCATGATTGCTCCGGAGCCGGGATGAGCCGCGCCGACAAGGCATCCGCAACCTTGCTGACCCTTGGCGGCGGCTGCCTCGACCAGGGCGGGCCGCGCGGCGAGCCGCCTGAAAATTTCGTGCGCCTCGCCGATGTCGCGCCTGGCGTCCGCCAGGAGATGCGCTACGCCGGCTCGGAAAATTTTATGGGCCGCCCCGTTCCGGGCTATTGCGCCGGCCAATGCTGGCTGCGACGCGAGGTGGCGGAGGCGCTGGCCGCCGTGCAGCGCGACGCGGAGAGCATGGGGCGGCGCCTCGTCGTCTATGATTGCTACCGGCCGCAGCGCGCGACGCGGGCGTTCATCGCCTGGGCGGCCGATCCCGCCGACGAACTCATGAAGGCGGAGTATTTTCCCCATCTCGGCAAAGAGACGCTATTCGATCTCGGCTATATCGCCCGCGAATCGGCGCATTCGACCGGGGTCGCCGTCGATCTCGCGCTGATCGGGCTTGATTTCGGCACGCCCTTCGATCTCTTCGACGAAGCGTCCGGCTCGCATTTCGCGGGGCTGAGCGCCGAGGCGAAGCAGAACCGCGCCGAACTGTTCGCGCTGATGGAGCGGCACGGATTCGTCAATTTCGACAAGGAGTGGTGGCACTTTACGCTCGAAAATCTCGAAGGCGTCGCGCCGCATGATTTCGACGTGCGCTGATGCGGCAGGCGCTGCGCCAGCTCGAGGTGGAGACGAAGGGCAAGGGCCTCATCGAAATCACGCGCGAGATCGCCGCCTTTGTGAAGCTGGAGCGGATCGAGACCGGCCTTCTGACGCTGTTTTGCCGCCATACCTCGGCCTCCCTGCTTATTCAGGAGAACGCCGATCCTGACGATCAGGCGGATCTTCTGAGCTTTTTCGAGCGCGCTGCTCCGGAACAGGCCGCGCTCTATGTCCATGATTTGGAGGGGCCGGACGACATGCCGGCCCATATTCGCGCCGCGCTGACGCAAACCCAGCTCAGCGTGCCGGTCGCCGGCGGCGCCATGACGCTCGGGACCTGGCAAGGCGTTTATCTGTTCGAGCACCGGCGAGCGCCGCATCGGCGCAGCGTCGTCATGCATCTTATCGGCGAGTAATTTACGAAAACGTCCGTCGCAAGCTTCGCCGTCAGGGACGGATTTTCGTGATAGAGCGTTTGGTTTACACAAGGCGGCGAGACGGCTCGCGGAAAACTCTGCCTTTTTCGACGCAACGGAGGCCCATATGGCGCAAAAAGCCGACATCACGGCGGCGGTCCTCGTCATTGGCGACGAGATCCTGTCGGGCCGGACGAAAGACGCGAACAGCGGCTATATCGCGGACTATCTTGCGGCGATCGGCGTTGATCTTCGCGAGGTGCGCGTCATCGGCGATGTCGAGCCGGAAATCGTCGCCGCGGTCAATGCGCTGCGCGCGCGCTATGATTATGTGTTTACGACCGGGGGCATCGGGCCGACCCACGACGACATCACCGCCGACGCCATTGCGCGCGCGTTCGGAGTCGGCATATCGGAAGATCCCCGCGCGATCGCCCTCCTCCTGGAAAAGATCAAGCCGGAGGATCTGAACGAAGCGCGCCGGCGCATGGCCCGCGTCCCGCACGGCGCCGAACTGGTCGAGAACGACATTTCGAAGGCTCCGGGCTTCTGGATCGGCAATGTCATCGTGATGGCGGGCGTTCCTGCGATCATGAAGGCGATGCTCGATCGCGTCGGCCCGAAGCTCTGCAAGGGGCTGAAGGTGGTGGCGCGCGCGATTCTGGCGGACAATATTCCGGAAGGCGCCTATGCCGCGGGTCTCAGCGACGTCGCGCGCGCCAATCCCGCGCTGTCCATCGGCTCCTACCCTTCCTTTCGCGATGGCGGCTTTCGCAATGAGATCGTGGTGCGGGGGAAGGACGCAGACCAGGTCGGCGCGGCGGCCGTAGCGATTGAAGCGCTCCTCGCCAGCCTGCGCGAGGGCGAGGCCGGACGCCAGCGCGCGCAGATGAAATCGCGCCAATGAGCGCATCCCCGCCGCCTTCGTCGTCCTCTGCGCCGCCCGTTTCGCAAAAGGCCTTTCACGTCTCCTGGGACCAGTTTCACCGCGACGCGCGGGCTCTGGCCTGGCGCCTCAGCGCGAGCGGTCCGTTCTCCAGCATGATCGCGGTGACGCGCGGCGGCCTCGTGCCGGCGGCCATCGTCGCCCGCGAACTCGATCTGCGGCTGATCGATACTTTTTGCGTCACGAGCTATGTCGCCGAGGGGGTGCAGGGCGAGGTCACGGTGCTGAAAGGCGTCGCGGCGGAGATCGCCGCCGGCGCCGGCGCCGGGGTGCTCGTCGTCGACGATCTCGCCGACACGGGCGCGACGGTCAAGCAGATCCGCGCGCTGTTGCCGAAGGCCCATATCGCAACGGTCTACGCCAAGCCGCTCGGCGGGCCGCTGGTCGACACCTATGTGACGGAGGTGTCTCAGGACACCTGGATCTATTTCCCCTGGGATCTCGGCCTCAGCTTTCAGGCGCCGATCGCCGACGCGCGGCGCTGAACGGCGCCAAGCCAGCTTGCCGAGACGCCCCTCAGCAACTAAGGCTCAGTTTCATTGCGGACGTGGCGAAACTGGTAGACGCAAGGGACTTAAAATCCCTCGACCTTGGTCATGCGGGTTCGATTCCCGCCGTCCGCACCATTCTCCCCACGAAATGATCCTCCTCACAGAGAAGTCATTTTCATGAAGCTTTCGTTTCGGCTTGGGTAAAACAACGATTGCAAAGATCGGTCATAAAAAAAGCCAGTGAGCATCGTCTGTATGTCATTCTATACCTGCGCTGCCCGACTGGCGATCGCGCCGTCCGCCAATATTGTTGCTGGACTTCGGCGTTTCGATCTTGGCCGGCGACGATGACTATTTTCCAGGAAGAATTTTTCGGCTCCCAAAGATACGGGCGGAGCTGCAACTGAGCGTCGCGTGATTGCAAAGTCCGGCGCACATTGGCCATACATAACCAGGCGGGGGCTTCCCATGCCAAGTCCTGCGATCTCCGCGCTTCTCAACAGTCTATCCTCGCAACTCACCCTCATCGACGTGGGCGCGCGCGGCGGCGTTTCGCCGAATTGGGACGATCTGGGCGACGAGGCGCGGCTGATCTGCTTTGAAGCCGACGCCGAGGAATGCGATCGGCTGAACGCACTGTCCCAAGGCAAAGCAACCTATATCCCGTGCGCGCTTGCAGGACATGACCAGGGCGTCGAGATCCATCTCACTGCGAACCCCAATTCCTGCTCCATCCTTTCGCCAAACCGCGCCCTCTACGAGAATCTTCCAGCCTTCAAAGGCATGCGTCCGATTGGAACGATGCGCCGCCCCTCGATGACGCTGGACCGCTATTGCGCGGACCACGCGATCGGCGACGTCGACGCGCTGAAACTCGATACGCAGGGGTCTGAACTCGATGTTCTGAAGGGCTGCGCCGAGGTCCTGAAATCAGTCTCCTTGATCGACATAGAAGTCGAATTCAATGAGCTCTATGAGGGGCAGCCGCTGTTCGGCGATGTCGACCGCTTTCTCCGCAACCATGGCTTCGTGCTGTGGCGGCTCAATCATCTTGCCTTCTGCTCCAATGGGCTGCTCGAGGACTCCGCCGCGCCGGTGCTGCTCCATTCTGTCGACGGCGACGCCTACCAGTCGGTTCCGCAAGCCAACGGCCAATTGTTTTGGGGCGACGCGCAATATGTCCGGCGTGAATTCGTCCCGACCCAGCCCGACGCAAAGCTTGACCGCGAAAAAGCGCTAAAGGGCGCGATTCTCGTCGGTCAGCAAGGGCATTGGGATCTCGCTTTGGAGATGCTGCGCAAATCTGGCGATGCGGAGCTCCATTCCTTGCTCGCGGCGATGGTCAAGCCTCTCGGCGCGGCCGCCACGCCCTATCCGCAGCAGCTCGCGGAGGCCCATGCGGAGGTGGAGCGGCTGCGCGGGATTCTCGCAAAACGGCGCTGGTTTGACTGGCTCGACAAGCGACACTAGCAAGTCTCGCGAACGACGCCGTTTCGTCCTGCAGACATCAGCATAAGCCTCTGCTCATCCCGGCGGATTTGGTCCGCCATCTAGCCAAGGCGGCGCGCGGGTTTTGGCGCGTGGAGCTTCCGCGCGCTTGTCTTGCAGCGCTCTCGCGCAAAAGGCGCGGCGACTTCTGGCAGGGGGATGTTTCGCCTTCTAATCGATTGACCGGCGCCGCCTTTGCGCTGATCCTGCCGACCGCGCGCCAGCCCGCGCCGTCCTTCAGGCCGCCGCCTCCCGCTTCCCGAGGAAGAGTCCCCCATGAAACTCGCCGACGTCCGCCAAAAAGCCTTCGCCATGCCCTTGAACGACCCGGCCTATCCGCGCGGGCCGTATAAATTCTACAATCGCGAATTCATCATCATCAGCTATCGCACCGATCCCGACGAGCTGCGCGCCGTCGTGCCCGAGCCGCTCGAAGTGGTCGGCGACACGGTGAATTATGAATTCATCCGCATGCCCGATTCGACCGGCTTTGGCGACTATACCGAGACGGGGCAGGTCATTCCCGTGCGTTTCACCGGCAAGGACGGCGTCGTTCAGGAAGGCGGCTATGTCCATGCGATGTATCTTGACGACAATTCGCCGATCGCCGGCGGGCGGGAGATCTGGGGTTTTCCCAAAAAGCTGGCGACTCCGAAAATCTCCCATGAAAGCGAGACGCTCGTCTGCACGTTGCATTACGGCTCGGTGCTCTGCGTCTCGGCGACCATGGGCTACAAGCATCGCGAACTCGACAAGGCGCCGCTGATCAAGAGCCTCGCCAAGCCCAATTTCATGATCAAGATCATCCCGCATGTGGATTGCACGCCGCGCATTTGCGAACTCGTGCGCTATTATTGCGAGGACGTCACGGTGAAGGGCGCCTGGAGCGGCCCCGCCGCCATCGAGCTGTTTGAGCACGCAATGTGCGACGTCGCCCGACTGCCGGTGCGCGGGGTTGTTTCGGCGACGCATTTCGTGACCGATCTGACGCTCGGGCTCGGCGAAGTCGTCTACGACTATCTGGCCTGAAACGAGGCTTGCGGCTCGCGTTTGAAGCCAACGCCCGCGGGCGGGGCGGCGCTCAGCGCGCATCCCCCGCCGCCGGCCGCGGGCGCCTAGGGATCGCCGGCGCTGTTCCAGTTCGGCGCAAGGTTAAAAGGCGACAAGGTTAAAAGGCGGAAGTCGAGCGATCTCCTCTCCTGCATCGGGCGGCCCGCATATTGTTTTCGAAGGGGCTTGCGGCCCGCGCCGCGCGCTTGCGCATGACTTGCGGCCCGAGGATTCATTCGGTAGAAGATAAGCGGAGTTAAATCAAAGTCTTGGCGTTCTTGGCAGACCGCCCTGTGGTGATCGAAATGCGTCGCGCCAGCGCGCAAACATCTTGCGTGCGTGGGCTCGGGATGAAGCGCAGCGTGGCCCGGATGGCAGTTCCGGTTTATTCAAATTATTATTGAATAAATAGACAATACTAAACTTTATTTGAGAAACCATGAATTTAGTCCGACAATAAGTATAAAATTACATTTATTATTTAATCTGCTATTCACGGCTGATCAGTATTCTCGAAGGATAGGCGCTGGTCGCATCGGCGAGAAATCGCTCGTAGCGGCGACAAATTGAGTGGACGAGGCTTTCTATGGTGCATGCTCTGAAAAGCGAGGCCAATCCGGCGCAGGGAGAGCGTTCAGCCGAGGTGCGGCCCAACTATCTCGAAGCTCTGACCCTGGTCGAGCGGCTGCATCGCCGCTTGCTGGACGTCGTCAAAGACGAGTTCGACCGGCGCGGCCGCAGCGACGTCAATTCGGTGCAGGCCCTGTTGCTGTTCAACATCGGAGACAAGGAACTGACCGCCGGCGAATTGCGCACGCGCGGCTATTATCTTGGATCCAACGTCTCCTATAACGTGAAGAAACTGGTCGAGACCGGCTATCTCCATCACGCCCGTTCCCGCATCGACCGGCGCGCGGTGCGCATCAGCCTGACCGACAAGGGCCGCGACGTGCACGCCATCGTCAACGGCCTTTACGACAAGCATGTGCTGACGGTAGAGCAGATCGGCGGCATCAGCGGCGACGAATTCCAGCGGCTGAACAAATCGCTCGGTCGCCTCGAGCGTTTCTGGACGGACCAGATCCGGTACCGGCTTTAGAGCCAAAGCCTCGGACGGCGCTCGATCGCGACGACTTCAAGTCGTTAGCGCATGAGGCCGGTCCGAAAAGGCTGCAACGTTTTCGTCATCCCGCTCTGGAGGACGGTTCAACCAGTCCCGTGGCTGAACGCCTCCGGCGTCCATCTTGCCCTGAGCGCGGAAAATTGCCCTGCGGCTTTTGAAATGCGGCGATCCCGCCTCGCCCCCGCGCCGCCGCCCGCCCGACAGGGAAGCGCCCTCATTTCGGCTGCGCGCTCAAAACGGCGGCTAAAGCTCGACCATTACGAGCGCTTGCGTTGGAATATGCTCCGCCTGGCGCCAGGCGCGATTGCCCCATGCGGCGCCGTAAACGCTGCGGCGCCCTATTTGTGCCTTGTTAACCATCAGGATGCTATAGCGCGAACGGAGGCGGCTTCAGGCCGCCTTCACGCCTGCGTGTTTTGCGTCGGCGCAGCAAACATGGTGAGCAGGGATCATCGGTTCTGCGGGCATGTTTCGGCCAATTCGCGAGAGGCTCGCGTCGGCCGTTGGTCTTGTCCCGTCTCTGTCGCTGTTTTGCGATGAGGTCAAGCCGCGACGAGCGAAGCTGAAGGGGAAGCATAAAGTGTTGATCCGAGAGGGTAGGTTCAAAATGGCGAAAGATCATCGCAACGTCTCGTTGCGCCAGCCGGCAATCGCCGCCATCCTGACAGGCCTTTGCCTCGGCGCCTCGCTTCCGGCGCTCGCGGCCGGCTACAGCGATCAGGCCGAATGGGCGCAGCGCTATGACGCCGCGCCCCGACTCGCCGTCACGCGCTCGAACACTCCGGTCCTGTCGCAGCAGACGCTCGCAGCGACCGAGCAGGCGATCGAGACTTATCGGCAGATCGTCGCCAGCGGCGGCTGGAACATGGTTCCGGCGTCCAATGTGCTGAAGCTCGGCGTCAGCGGCCCGTCCGTCGTCGCCTTGAGAAAACGCCTTGTTGCCTCGGGCGATCTCGACGCGTCGGCTGGCGCGTCTCCCGTTTT
This sequence comes from Methylocella silvestris BL2, assembly GCF_000021745.1. Taxonomy (NCBI): domain Bacteria; kingdom Pseudomonadati; phylum Pseudomonadota; class Alphaproteobacteria; order Hyphomicrobiales; family Beijerinckiaceae; genus Methylocella; species Methylocella silvestris. The sequence goes on along the minus strand of NC_011666.1, from coordinate 2,287,086 downwards.
CGACTCCTTCGTCGAAGCCGGCGTCAAGCATTTTCAGGCGCGCCACGGCCTGCTCGAAACCGGCCTCGTGTCGAAGGACACTTTTGCGGCGCTGAACGCGACCGCCGACCTTCGGCTGCATCAGCTTGAGATCAATCTGATTCGGTTGCGCTCCTATTCCGGCAATCTCGGCGAACGCTTTGTCATGGCCAATATTCCGGCGATGGCGGTCGAGACGGTTGAGAATGGCGCGGTCGCGACGCATCACGCCGCGGGCGTCGGCAAGATCGACCGTCAATCGCCGGTCATGATGACCAAGGCGACCGACATCAATTTCAACCCCTTCTGGACCATGCCGCCGTCGCTGATCAAAAAAGATCTGATCCCGCGCATGCAGAAGAACCCCGATTACCTGACCGAACATAAGATCCGGATTTTCGACAAGGACAATCAGGAGGTTCCGCCGAGCCAGATCGACTGGACGACGAATCAGGCGACCAACTACCGCTATCGGCAGGATCCCGGCGGCGACATCAATTCGCTCGGCGTCGTGCGCATCAACATCAGCAATCCTTATGGCGTCTATATGCATGACACGCCGGAAAAAGGCGTCTTCGGCGATGATTTCCGCTTTGTCTCTTCCGGCTGCATCCGCGTTCAGAACGTGCGCGACTATGTCGCCTGGCTTTTGAAGGACACGCCCGGCTGGGATCGCGAACATATCGATGAGGCGATCCGCTCCGGTCAGCGCATCGACGCCAAGCTCGCGACGCCGGTTCCGGTCTATTGGGTCTATATCACCGCCTGGTCGACTCCTGAGGGGCTGATCCAGTTCCGCGACGACATCTATCAGCGCGACGGCTTTGGCCCGACCGCCAGCTCCGGCGTCGGAGCGCCTTTGGAGCAGGCGATCCAGCCTGACTCCGAGCGCCCGATCAGCGCCGCCAGCGCGCGGCCGCTGCCGATGAACGACGACGAGCAGCAGTAATCCGCGGCGCCTTTCGCGCACGTTCGATAAAGCAAAGCCGCCAAGAGAAATCTCGGCGGCTTTCGTTTGCGGCGCGGATCGTGATCCCTCGCTCCGGCGCTTTCGTCGATTATTGCGTCGCCCGTGCGGAATTCAACACGACGCCATTCAAAACGGCGACCAGATCCCGTGCGTAAGAACTCTCCCTCACTTCGGAGAACTGGCGGAAGGCGCAGGCGCGCTCACGGCGCCTGAACCGGCGGCGAAGGTGAAATCGCCGCCAAACAGCGCCTTGAGCTTGCCGAGAATCGCCTCGAGATCAGCGGGGGGAACCGATCCGCTGAGGTTGATCTTCGCGCCATCGAAGTCGGCGGTCAGCGCCGGGACTTTTAAAAGCTCAAGCGCCGCGGGAAGTTTTGCAAGCCAGGGCGCCGGGGCGACGTTCGGCTCGACGCTGACAGCGCTCGAGACCTTGTCGCCGAACGCCTTCTTCAGCGCGTCGAGAATCGCGCTGCGGGCGGTGTTGTCGCCGACGACGCCGGAAGCGGTGATCACGCCATTGTCATTGGAGAATCCGAAATGCGCCGGGGTCAGCGCGGCGGCGGTTTCGCTGGCGGCCGGCGCGGGGGCCGGCTCGGGGCGGCTCGTGACGAAATGATAGACAAAGCCGATTGCAAGCAGGGCGCCGATGCCGGGGATAAAATACCGATCGAGGCCGGTCGAGTCCCTTCCATGGCTGACTGCGGCCGAGGGCGGCGTCGCGCTCGCGGTTGATTTGCCCAACGCCGGGTTCAAGGCCGGCGCGGCTGCAACTGCGGGGGCTGAGCCAGCGGCCGGAGCGCCGGCGAGAAAGGCGGCGACGGCCGGCGGCGCGGAGGCGGGAATAGCGCCGCCTGCCGTCAGCAGGCCGATCAGCTTCGGCGCGAGAAAGGCGAGCGCCTCGGTCACGACTCCCCTGTCGAGCCCGACCTTTTCAGCAAGCGCGGCGATTGTCTCTTCGCCGAACGCCTGCGCTGCGCCTTGCTGGCCGAGCGGGGGATTGTCGGCTTGGCCGATCCAGGAGGCGACGAGGCCGCCAAGGCCGGCCGATTTGAAGCGATCGAGAAAGCCCTCGAATCCCTTGGGGCCGCCGAAAACCAATTGCAACAGCCCCTTGACGAGAGGCGCAGCCTCGGGGCCGATCCCTAGTCGGCTTCCGACATTTGCGACGAGCGCTTCGATTTGCGACATGGGTTGCTTCCTTTGATCCAGCGGCGACGCCGCCATTCTTTTATGCGTCGATATGCGCCGGGCGCAAGGGACTGTCGGCGGCGGCGCGGTGAGGCCACGCTTTCGCGCCGCGCAGGGTCGCCGGCGAGGGGCTCAGTCAGGGAACTAATTTTCATGCTGGGCGTCCCGGAGGGCCGATTTCCTCCGGCGATGGCGAACAAAAAAACTTTGCCCCATCCCAAATAATTCCATGATGCGATCTGCTTCCTTCGTCGTAAGCGCCATGTTATGGCGATCAATCGATGAAGCGTCGCGCCATAGCGTAGGGTCGCGCGCCGACGCGGAATGAACGTTCCTGCTGCAAAGGGAGATCGCAGATGAGCCAGGCCAATGCCGAAATCGGAGGCCCTGCTTCCAATTCCTTCTTCGCTGCGCATCTCAAGGACGTCGATCCCGAAATCGCCAATGCGGTCGAGCTGGAGCTCGGCCGGCAACGCCATGAGATCGAGCTGATCGCGTCCGAAAACATCGTCTCCAAGGCGGTTCTGGAGGCGCAGGGCTCGATCCTGACCAACAAATACGCCGAAGGCTATCCAGGCCGCCGCTATTATGGCGGTTGCCAATTTGTCGACATCGCCGAAACGCTGGCGATCGAGCGCGTCACCCGCCTGTTCGACTGCAAATTCGCCAATGTTCAGCCGAACTCCGGCAGCCAGGCCAACCAGGCGGTGTTCCTTGCGCTGATGCAGCCGGGCGACGTCTTTATGGGCCTCGATCTCGCCGCGGGCGGACATCTGACGCATGGCTCGCCGGTCAATCTGTCGGGCAAATGGTTCAAGCCCGTGGCTTACGGCGTGCGCCGCGACGATCATCGCATCGACATGGAGCAGGTCGCCAAGCTTGCCGAAGAGCATAAGCCGAAAATCATCATCGCCGGCGGCTCGGGCTATCCGCGGCATTGGGACTTTGAGGGCTTTCGCAAGATCGCCGATTCGGTCGGGGCCTATTTCTTCGTCGACATGGCCCATTTCGCCGGCCTCGTCGCCGGCGGGGTGCATCCCTCGCCATTCCCGCATGCGCATGTCGTGACCTCGACGACGCACAAAACCCTGCGCGGTCCGCGCGGCGGCCTCGTCCTGACCAATGATCCGGACATCGCGAAGAAGATCAATTCCGCGGTGTTCCCCGGCCTTCAGGGCGGCCCCTTGATGCATGTGATCGCGGCGAAGGCGGTCGCCTTCGGCGAAGCGCTGCAGCCCGATTTCAAGGTCTATGCCCGCCAGGTCGTCGACAACGCCCGCGCCTTGGCCGCGACCCTCAAGGACGCCGGCTTCGATCTCGCCTCGGGCGGCACCGACAATCATCTGATGCTGGTCGATCTCCGGCCGAAAAACCTCACCGGCAAGGCGGCGGAAGCAGCGCTCGGGCGCGCCTCGATCACCTGCAACAAGAACGGCGTGCCCTTCGACACGGCGAGCCCGATGGTCACCTCCGGCGTCCGCCTCGGCGCGCCGGCGGCGACCTCGCGCGGCTTCGGCGTCGCCGAATTCAAGAAGGTGGGCGAACTGATCGCGGAGACGCTCGACGGTCTTTCGGCCAATGGCGAGGCTGGAAACGGCGCGGTCGAAGCCAAGGTCAAGACGACCGTTCTCGAACTGACGGGACGTTTCCCGATCTATTGAGGCATGCCTGATGCGGTGTCCTTACTGCGGCAGCCTCGAGACCCAGGTCAAGGACTCACGCCCCACGGATGACGCCTCCGCCATCAGGCGGCGGCGCGTCTGCCCCGATTGCGGCGGCAGATTCACGACCTTCGAACGCGTCCAGCTGCGCGAACTGACGGTGCTCAAGAAGTCGGGCCGGCGCGCGCCGTTCGAACGCGAAAAACTGATGCGCTCCCTCGAAATCGCCTTGCGCAAGCGCCCGGTCGAACCCGAGCGCGTCGAGCGCATGGTCAATGGCATCGTGCGTCAGCTCGAAAGTCAGGGCGAGAGCGAAATCGCCAGCGACCGCATCGGCGAATTGGTGATGGAGGGGCTGCGCGCGCTCGACAGCGTCGCCTATGTGCGCTTCGCCTCGGTCTATCGCAATTTCCGCGAGGCGCGCGATTTCAACGCTCTCATCGACGAACTCGATGGCGCGGCGCAGCCGGAGGCGCCTTCCAAGGACGACGGCGGAACGGACGAGCCCCCAGCGAAGACGCGCGCGCCGACTCGGGCATGAGCCAAGTCGATGCGGACGAGCGCTTCATGGCCGCCGCCATCGCGCTGGCGCGGCGCGGCCTCGGAGTCTGCGCGCCCAATCCCGCTGTCGGCGCGCTGATCGTCAAGGACGGCGTCGTCCTCGCGCGCGGCTGGACTCAGGCGGGCGGCCGTCCTCACGCCGAAGCCGAGGCTCTGCGGCAGGCGGGCGATAAAAGCCGCGGCTCCACTCTCTATGTCACGCTGGAGCCTTGCAGCCATCACGGCAAGACGCCGCCCTGCGCCGAGGCGGTAATCGCATCGGGGATCGCCCGCGTGGCGTCGGCGATCGAAGACCCGGACCCACGCGTCGCCGGGCGTGGCCATGAGCTATTACGGGCTGCCGGGCTCATCGTCCGGACGGGTGTTTGCGCGCAAGCGGCGCTTCGCGCCAATCTCGGCCATGTGCTTCGCGTCACGCAAAACCGGCCCCTGATCACGCTCAAACTCGCCATGACCGCGGATGGCTTCGTCGCGGGCGGCCCCAACGAACCGCGTCTTTCGATCACGGGAGAGGCGGCGAACGGCGCCGTCCATCTGATGCGCGCGATGTATGACGCGATCTTGATCGGCGTCGGAACGGCGCTGGCCGACGATCCGCTGCTGACGGTGCGCCTGCCCGGCCTCGAGCAGCGCAGACCCCTTCGCATCGTGCTCGACAGCGCGCTTCGGATTTCACCCGCCTCGCGTCTCGTGGCGACCGCCCGCAGCCATCCAACCCTGATTATTGCCGGAGAGGCCGCGCCCGCGGCGAACGAAGCCCGGCTTGTCGCCGAAAACGTCGCGGTCGCGCGGGTCCCGACAGACGGCGGCGGCCGCCTCGATCTGCGCGCGGCGCTGGGGCTTTTGGCGTCGCGCGGCCTGACGCGGATCTTTTGCGAAGCCGGCCCGACGCTCGCCGAAGCGCTGCTGCGCGAAGATGCCGCCGACGATATCATTATGCTGACGAGCCAAAAGCGTCTTGCCCGCCCCGGCCTTTGCGGCTTTACGGCCGAACGCATCAATGCGCTTGAGGACGGCTCGCGCTATCGGCTGGTCGAACAACGCGCCATTGGAGACGATCTCCTGACGCGGCGCGAAAGGATTTCTTAGATCATGTTCACCGGTCTTATCAGCGACGTCGGCCAGATCGCCCACATCGAGCCGCGCGGAGCCTTGCGGCGGGCGCGGATCATTTGCTCTTATCCGTTCCATACGATCGCCATCGGCGCCTCGATCGCGTGCAGCGGCCCTTGCCTCACCGTCGTCGACGCGGGAGCCCTTGGGGGAGACGCCTGGTTCGAGGTCGACGTCGCCGCTGAGACTCTGGCCCGCACGACGGCCTCGGCCTGGACCAGCGGCGACCGGGTCAATCTCGAGCGTTCGCTGAAGATCGGCGACGAGCTTGGCGGCCATATCGTGACCGGCCATGTCGACGGAACCGCCGAGATCATCTGGATCGATGATTTCGACGGCATGAAGCGCTTTGCAATCCGGGCGCCCCGCCAATTGTCGCGTTTCATCGCTGAAAAGGGATCGATTGCTCTCGACGGGACCTCGCTGACCGTGAACGCTGTCGAGGGCGACGTTTTCTCCGTGCTTTTGATCCCGCACACGCTCAAGGTCACGACATGGGGAGACAGGCGAGCGGGGGAGGCCGTTAATCTCGAAGTCGATCTCATGGCGCGCTATGCCGCGCGCCTGACGGAAGCAGCGAAGGAGGAGACGGCGCGGGCCTGATCGCCGCGAGCTTATTGTTCCGTCCCGATTTCGACTTACGGCGCGCCTTCAAGACCTATGCGGCGTCGCATGACGTGAAGCTAAACGAGCCGCTCAAGCGAGCCTTTGACGCCTATCGCAAAGGGCAGGGCGATTAAGCGCGCCGCCGGACGACGTCGCGGAAATCCGTTCCGGCTTCAGCCTTCGAGAGATCGTGGGCGACTTGCAGGTTGAGCCAGAACTGCGGCGTGGTCCTGAAACAGAGCGCGAGTCGGATTGCGGTGTCGGCGGTCACATCGCGGCGCTCGCGGACAATCTCGCTAATCCGGTTCGGGGGAACGTGAAGCGCAGCGGCCAGGCCGCGCGCGCTCATCCCAAGCGGCTTGAGATATTCCTCGCGCAGAATTTCGCCGGGATGGGCGCGGATGCGGGGCATGAGTTCTCCTAATGGTAATCGACAATTTCAACGTCTGCCGGGCCGCGCTCCGTCCAACGAAAGCAGACGCGCCATTGATCGTTAATCCGGATGCTGTATTGCCCCTGCCGATCGTGCTTCAAGGCTTCGAGGCGATTGCCTGGCGGCGAAGCCAAATCATTGAGCTTGGCGACCGCATCAAGCATATCGAGTTTGCGAAGGGCGACCGCGCGGAACGAGCTCCATTTCGCCGGGCATTTGCCGTCTTCGAAAAAGGCCTTCGTCGTCCGGCCGGCGAAGCTGCAAATCATGCCTCTATATATGATACGTCACGCGTATCAGCAAGAGGGAAAATCCGGCGTCGGAGCATGCTGCAATGGGGGGACCATGATTTACTGTCACCAGCGCCGTCTTGGCGCGGCGGCTTTAGCCGGCCAAAAGTAACGCGGACGCGGGAGAGCTCATGAATTTGTTCAAATTTTTGAACTCGGCGCAGCGCGAAGCCTTGGCATGGCAGCTCCTCTCAGTCGCGAGCGGGGCTGGTTTCACTGGCCTATTGTGGGGTGGGCAAAGGGTATGGATTGTCACCTGCGGCGCTTTTTTAGCGTTCACTTTATTTCTTTGGCGAATGAAATTTCGTTTCGTTTACGGTTTGATCGAGCTGGCGTTCGGCCTTTTCGTGCTTTGGAATTCCGCTGACGAAGGCCGCGGGAGTTTAGCTCGGATTTCAGCGCTGATTTTGACGCTTTTCAATTGTCGGTCATCATCATCCAGACTGCCGGCGCAATTTACATCTTGGTCCGTGGCATGGACAATGTTTTGCAAGGACTGCCTGCGGCTACGAGAGACCGAATCGAAAGCCGCATGAAGGAGTGGCATATGTAGTTTGCCGCGATCAGAGATCCGGTAACTTGGATCGCGCAGCGCGATTGCAGACAAACATTGTAGTGGCATAACGCGGCGCTATATCGACAGTATTAGGCGCCGCTTTTAGTGTTGAGATACTAATTATTTATATGTAATCTGGCGAGATGAAAGAGCACGTTTACCCGGCTTGCATTCTTACGTCGACGGTTTTGATCGCTACGGGCTTTTCAATTCCGCTGGTGCTGCTCGGCGTGTACATCGCGCTGCGAGCCATCAAACAAATATTCGGCGATTTTTTTTAGTCCGAGCGACGGCCCATGTAAAACCGGCAACTTCGCCATTGGTCGACATCAACCGGCGACACATGAAGCCGGGGCGCGCTATGTCGTGAGTGAACAGGCGCGGCTCAACGGCACCGTGCGTTCCTGACATTCTCTCACCGTCGCGCTCCGTCGGCGGGCCTCTCAGCCCCGAGAGATTGCCTACGCGACGAACGCAGGCGCAGCGCGCGCCCGGAGCACGCCTTGCGGCGCAGGGGCGGCCGGGCGCGTCAGCTTTCGAGCGCAGCCGCCACCAACTCCTTGCAGCGCAACAGCCGGGCATATTCCGCCGCATCGACCAAGATCTGCTCGCGCTTCGTTTCGCCGGATTTTTCGCAGGCGTTTTTCGCGTCGCGAAGTGCCGCTTCGAGTTTTGCGATGCGGGCGTTGGCGAGTTCGAGATGGACCTGCGCGGCGCCAAAAATCTTGCGGGGCTGACCCTCGCCGGCCGACGATTTGGCGAATCTTTTCTCCGTCGCGCGCTCTTTCTTGCCGAAATCATATTCAATGATCATGGCGTCTCCAATCGCGGGGGAAGCAGGACGGCGCCTTGCGCGCGCCGTCTGAAGCGATGAAGAATGGCTTGGTCCGCCTCATCGTGCAAGACGATTTGCGAAGAATATCGCGGCCTTGCGGACGTCGCCGTGCAGCAAGGGCGAGAGAAGGCGGCCCTGCGGCCGCCCCCCAATTTGTCTAATGCCCCTCGTGACCCTTGTGCGCGCCGGCGGGTTCGGCCGCGCCCATCGCCTCGACGGCGAAATCGACCTTGATCGTTCCCGCTTTTTCGAAGGTCAGCGTTCCGGGAATGCGCTCGCCTTCTTTCAGGGGCTGCTTCAGCTCCTCGAACATCAGATGGTAGGCGCCGGGCTTCAGCGTGAGTTCGCCATTGTCCGGCACGACCGCGCCGTCCTTCAGCGCGCGCATGGTCATGACGCCGTCGGTCGTCGCCATTTCGTGGATCGACGCGCTGCCTGCGGCCTCGATGGAAGCCGCGATGAGGCGGTCCGCGGGCCCGTGGTTCTTCACGATGAGATAGCCTCCGGCCACCTTGGCGCCGGGAGGAGTCGCACGCGACCAGGGATGCAGTATTTCGAGGGAGCCGAGCTTGTATTCGTGAGCGGCGGCGACGCATGGCATGAGAGCCAAGGCGAGCGCGGCGCCCGCGATGATTCGGCGGGACAAAATGAACATTCAAATCTCCATGGCGATTAGAGCGTGAAAGACGCGATTGATATCGGTCAGGCTACGGCGGCTCTAGGCGGCGGGAGGAGCGCGGGGATTATGCGGCGTTCGTCGCGCCGAGGCGGCGCGGCAATGAGCGCATGTGGCGGCGGGCAGGGCGATGACGCTTGAACGTCGCGCCGGCAGGAGGACGAATTCGGGCGCCGGCGCCGCCGCTGCGTCGAATGCGGCGCAGGCGACAAGGCAATGCGCCGCATCGGAATGGCGCTGCGGTTCGCCCGGCGCGCGTCCATTTTGGCAGAGAATCGCGTCCGGCCCGCCACCTTGGGGCGCTTGCGCGGCGGCGAGCGCTGCGAAGGCGATCGTCTGCGCCGCAAAAAGATAGCCCGCGGCGATCGCGAAATAAATTGGCCAGCGTCGCCGGCGCGCCATCATGCTGGCGCGGATTCCGGCGGCCGCGCTGCGCGAAGCAGCCGCGCCGCGGCTTCCATCTCGGACCAGCGCCGGGCGCGGCGGGCGAGGGCGGCTTCATCCGCGCCCCAGAGCTGCATCTGATAATCCTCGTCGACATGGGCCGCCGCCCAGGCTTCTTCGGCCGTCAGCGCGCCATGCGCCACGGCGAGCGCGAGGAGCGCCGATCCGGTAAGTGTGGTCATGACGTGAAGCGCCGCGAGCGCGAAAGCCCCGCCTGCCTCGGGGCGGGCGATCTCCCGCACGGCTTGCAACACAGCGCGGCGGGCAGGCTCGGGCTGCTCGACGTAATTGACGCCTTGCGCGCAGATCAGCCGGGCGCCCAATTTCTCGCGCGCGAAATTGAGCATGGGATCCCAGGCCGCCGCCTCGGCCAGCGCCAGCGCTTCGGGCTCGCCGGCGCGATAGCAAATGAGATCGGAGCCGCCGAATTGGGCGATATCGGCGATCGTCGCGTCCATCTCATTGGAGACGCCGTCGATCGCCGAATTGGCGATGCGGGTCAGCGGCATCTGTCCGGGGTCGATCAGCTCTTGCTGGCGCTCCCATTCCGCCGCAATCGCCTCGGCCGCTTCCAGCGTCGGCAGGGCGAGCGGATTGCGCGCGGGCGTCCGCGCCGGGCGCCCATCCAGCAGCAGCGCAAAAGCGCCCTCGCCAGACGACGCGCACGGCGCCGCGGCGGCATGGCTGTAGAAACGCCGCGGGAGCGATTTTTTAAGGTCCCGCCGCGCCATTTCGACCGGATCGATGGCGATGACTTCGCCGGGCGCCCGCGCCAGATCATCGCGGATGGTCTTTCGCGCAGGGTTGCCGGGCTGCTTTTCGTCGGAACTCATGGACCGATGAAATGCAGCAATTCGGCGAAATCCGCAACAATGCGCTCGGCGCCGGCGGCTTCGAGCGCGGCGCGGTCATGGTAGCCCCAGGCGACGCCGATCGGCCGCACGCCGGCCGCGCGCGCCATCTCCATGTCGAAGCTGGTGTCGCCAATCATCAGGGTTGTGGCCGGACCCGCCCCGATTTCGGCGAGGGCGGCAAGGATCATGTTCGGCGCGGGTTTGGAGGGATGATCGTCGGAGGTCTGAACGGTGCGAAAGACATCGGCCCATCCCGTCCGCGCGAAAAGGTGGTCGACGCCGCGGCGCGCCTTGCCCGTGGCGACGCCGAGCGTCACCCCGGCGTTTTCGGCAAGCGTCGCGACCGCCTCGCGCGCGCCGGGATAAAATGGCTCTTCGTAATCCGGATTGGCGCGAATTTCGGCCCATGCCGCCCGATAGGCCTCGGACAGGCTTTCGATGGGGCCGTCCGGCCCGGCAAGCACGCTGAACGCCTCATGCAGCGACAGGCCGACGATCGCGAGCGACGCCTCGCGGCTTGGCGCTGCCATCGCGTGCGCCGCGAAGGCGCGCCGCTGCGCCTCGAGAATGAACGCCTGACTGTCGACCAGGGTCCCGTCAATGTCGAAGATCACGAGTTTCACAAACTTATCAATAAGTTAAATAAAATACAATACTTTGCAATAAATGCTGGGGTATCTTGTAGGGTAATGAGATGATCGATTCGCATTTCACCGTTGGTCCATCGAAATTGGAATTGACATGGCAGCATGGTTTTGCGGGCTTTTTCGCAACGTAAGGCGCGTGACGCGAAACAATTTCGAGCCGTCTTTGAGAATGCACTTGGAAGCGACGGCATGCGTGGAACGGTCGCGATTTGGAGCATTGCCTGCCTAAGGTAGAGGCGCAGAGAAGGGTGACTAAATGACCTGCCAGTGGCTGCCGATCAATCTTTTTATCCAAAACGGCGTCAGGGAACTTGGCATCAGTCGAACCGAACTGTCGAGACGATGCGGCTACGAAAATCTATCCAAAGGGATCGACCGAATAGATGAGGTTTGTCGAGGGGATCTAACCTCTGCGCAGGCGAAAGCCATTATCGAGGCGCTTCCGTTCGCCCTTGAGATCCCAAAAGAGAAATTAGCCGAAGCCGTAATTGAAACGGCAAAAATCATCGAGGAAGCGAGGAGCAAAGAAACCGCACGACGGGAAAGTGCGTGGCGTGCCGCCTTCAGACCGCATGCGATAATCGCGACCGAACGGAGCATACCGGAGCCGATTTTTGCTGCCGTATTCATTGGGATTAATCGCATTTTGCGGGTGGATTTTGATCTGGCCTCGGGCCCGGCAAGCTTCGTTCAGCAAGGACTGAACGGCGTTCGTCTGAAGCTAGCTGAATTTCCGAACCCGTCTTGCGTGCTCCCGTGCTTTGGTCGCCCTATCGGGTTGGTTGTTAACTACGAGCCGCACAGAGCGGTCCGCTTCGACCTCGAAGGGAGGGCAATCGCAATTTTATCAGGGGTGTTTCGTTTAGGCGAAGCTACCTTGTCAATCCGTACCGATAAGCTCCGTCGATGAATGAGAGCTGCATACCTACAGTTCTTCGCGCTAACAAAGGAGATCGAATGAGCGGTGCCTGGTTCCTAATTAAAGAGGAATCTAACAATGCAGTTAGGTTGGTTAATTTTCCCAGCTTTCTTTCTGATCCAGCTTATTATCCTATGGGTCGTTTTCAAGATTTATCGATGGTGCTGGAGAAAGCTTGTCAAGGACACTTCAAAAACATGACATGACGCGATGCGAAGTGACGGCTGTGATCTTTAGCTAAAGGGGAGGCCTCATGTGATATGTCGCGCCCCATAGAAGAATTGGAGTTTGATTTCCTCAACTTCCGGGGCAGAAATGAGGATGTTAGTAACCCCAATTAATAAGCGGAAATGTTGCATGTTTAGATGGATGATGCCCTTGTTCCCGAGCTTCAAGATGGGCGTAGGCGAAAAGCGATCCTGACCGCTCGTCTGCGCCCCGCATGGCTCAGTCCCCAAAGCCACCCGGGAGACTGAATCAACACCGCCTTTCCCTGGCCAGAGCCTTTTTCAACAGCCTGCTAGAAATATATTCTCTCAGTTCGTCAGCTCGATGGTGGTCCTAACGCCATGAAGCCTCATGCATCGACCAGGCAGACAAAAAGCGCACGCACCACCGAAAATGGATTGCTATTGGACCTTCATCGAGTTAAATTTTATCGACACTTAATAACCCTAGCATCCATGGTATTTCCGATGGGACGTGGAAATCGCATTTTTTTTTTGCGATCGTTTGCGGATGTTCGGAGGCTCTTAGTTCATGCCCCAGCAACATCGATACCAAAAGTCTAGCTCTGCTTATCAAGGTGCACGAACGCATCCAGTTCGACGGCTTGGACGGCGTCTATGCCGAATATTTTACGAACCCAGGCACTGAGACCGACCTCAGGAAACAGGTGCAAAGTCTTCTCTGTCCGTTTAGGCTCGCGAACCAGCGCGATGCCGCCAAGGTCGATGGGATAGCGGTTATACTTCGGAATTTTGGCGGCAATATCGCCTTGGAAGATTGGGCCGATCTTACGAACAGCGCTTACCAAGTATTGCTAAAACAGAGTGATCCGCCAGCGATCGAAAGGGCGTTGAATTCACTGGCCGACGCGCGAACCAGCTTAGTTAGTCACGCGACGGTCGATCCGCCAAGCACGGTCATTGCCAATCAAATATTGGAGGCCGAGCAATTTCTGCGTGGAGCTATCCCGATCATTGATGCGAATACGCAAAAGTTGAGTGGCAAATCGAATGAACTAAAATCACTTTTTGGTCAAATCGAGCCTGACTAGGTGCTCAATGAAAGCTTCAAAAGGAAGTAGAGAGCGTTTACGTTTTTTATTTGTTGTTGGGTTTCTATTAAGTTCAGCCAGTGCTTATCCAGCATCTGATAACTGCTTGAGTCCCGAGTTAATAGATAGCCCCGATTTAACTAAGCTTGATCCGACTTTCAATACATACGTAGCGCCGATTGGAAACGTGCCAACTCGGCAAATCCGGTACGAGTTCAAGTTTGACGAGAAGGTAACCCCGCGAGAACTTATACTGAACGAGATTTCAGAACCCGTTTCGTGGATTAAAAGCAAAATAGTTGCTGAAATAATGGCAAATGAAACATGCAATGCGAGCCTACATGTTCCTCCTTTCGATCTATATCCTCGTCCGGATGGCAGCTTGTTTGCGCATGTTGACATTAATGTCACGATACGGGCATGTGCAGTTTTTGACTGGATATGCTCGAAGGGTTTCAAATTTTATCATTGTCAGCAGCGAATAATTACAGACATAGATAAGACTACGTTCACGCTCGACGTGCCGATAGTTGCGGCAATTGAGGCGGACGGACAGACTATCTCAATAACTCCTCATCCACAATTTGATGATCGAGGATATCTAAGTAATCCGTTTCGAAATCTTATAATAAACATCGTTGGGATTTCCACGTTAAATATTGGAAGCAAGTTTATACTTGACTTTTATAGAGGGAAACTTGGAGAGATTACCTCAGCTCTTGGAAGTATTTCTCCGCAAGGTATCATGGCACCTTCCCACAAACGAATTGCGCAGCGCTTACCAAACGGTGGAATTAAAAAAATCGTCGAAGGCTTTGTTCTAAATCCTACTGAAACCCGCTTCGTTGTTTCGAGTGCTGGAACGTCTCCCGAGCGTAATTATCCTGCGCTACTGGTGACGTACGACACGATAAAAATAAAGCACGATACGTTTTGCAAATTTGCCAGACCCTATTTCGCTCAACTAGGAGCCTACTTTCGAAGCACAAATGTCGGCGATGTCGAGAAGATACTAAACACGCACGACAATTTATGGTCCGCCGCGAAATCTGCGTACGGAGACGGGACTTATTTCGTGGCGCTGCTGAAACAGAATGACATTGCATTTGCACAAAAAAACGACCTGCAAGTTGGACAGAAAATAGTGATTCCTGCGATGTATAAGCTTTGGAAAAGTAGTGATTATCTCGTAAAAAATGGAGATTCGCTTTGGGGAATATCACGGAGTTTTGCTGAGAGCGCAAGCCAAGCCGAAATTTACAAGCAAAACCGCAAATTTATCGATAAGCCGGATCGAATTTACCCAGCGCAGTTGTTTGGAGTTAGCCAGTGAGCTCCGTGAGTAAAACCGGGAGACAGCGCTCATTGATGCTTTTAGAGGCTGGCGTCTGCGCGGCAATCGCTAGCTTGCTTAGCGGTTGCGGGATACTTGGGCTGTGTCATAATGATTGCGGTCCGGGGTGGGTTCACGGTTCCGCTGATTGTGGCTGCATGCAGGTGTCGAAGCCAACGAGCTCTCAGCCTCCGGTCGGCGGGACTTACTATGTCGTCCGGCGATATTTCTGTAACGACGGTTCGCAGTGCGACGTTACCGGCTGGGGAAATTCGTGCCCGGCGTCTAAGCAAAATGTACTTGCGTCGTTAGCTGCGGTCGACGATCCATGCCATAATTGCGCTGGGACCATTGTAGAAGGGCGCTATTGGCCTGGTCGCGCTGAGTACATCCAAGGCGGCGCCTGTGAGGGCGTTTCGTTGCTTAATTCCCGTGACAATAGGGCGTTGAATGCGCTTATTTCCTATCCCAAAAACGTTCAAAACGAAATGTTGCCGACGCATGCACCGCTGGGACCTAAAACATTACGGGCAGACGCCTCACCTAGTATCATACGAAGAATTGCTTTCTTGGCCGGGGCGCCAAATTGTCGCATCGCTTGCGTAGATGATTTTGCGTCTGGTGATTGTCTTCAACCACCTTCGAGTGGCGAGGCACAAACTCTTTTGGGAGAATTTGATGCCCTTCGAAATCATGTAGTTATACAACATGATGGGGTAATAAAAAAATCCGATGTTATGAATATTTTTCATGTTGACGGTGATGGATGCAATCGCGGCGACACATTTATCAATAATGGTCAAATAGAAAACTCGGGGGAGGGCGACTGCTACCTTTCCGCAGAGCTTCCAGTTCAAGATGTAAAAGAAAAGGGGGTCTCTCTTTATATGCCTATACATGTTATTGGAGCGGTCAATATCAACGGGCGTTCTATCGATCTCAAGTTTTCCGATCGAAAGTCTGCGCCGCTTCTTAATTTTGATGATGGAGGTCTTCAGAATGAATGGGGCGGGGCGGTCCGCAGCATCTCCGCAGACCAAACGCGTGTGATGTTTGGAACAGATACCGGATGCATAATGCTCTCAAACGAATAAAGATTTTAAATTCTGCGTGCGCAAACCGACGGGTTTTCGAGGACCGACCGACGCGGTAGATATTTATCTGACCCACCATTAAAATCTAAATAACGATGCCCCTATATTTGATATACTCGCGCATTGGCGTGCATCGGGTGCTGGTGTACGAGACGCGTCCCTACAGGCCGCACCCAGAAGGCGCGCGATGACTGTGTTCGCACAAACTGGAAGGCGAGTTCCCATTGGTCTTCGCTTCCACAGGCATCGATTCGCCCGGAGAAGCTCGTTCATTATCGTCTGGTCCCATGTGAAGTGCCCGCTTCTTCACTCATCCCGCATCCAATCCTACTGCTGCTAAGGCTTTTGTTTGGATCTTTTCGTGCTTGGGCAAACGCACGGCCTGTAGGATCCGGTAGACGCTGGCCACGCCTATCCCGAGCTGACTGGCTATCGCTTCTCTGGTGTGACCTTGTGCGTCTAACCGGACAACTTCCGCCGTCTTGGCTTTAGCTGTTGGCTTTCGACCGAGGTATTTTCCAGCAGTCTTGGCTTTCGCGATACCCTCCCTTTGCCGCTCAAGCATGATCTCTCGCTCGAATTGAGCAATTGAGCCCAAGAGATTCAGCATGAGCTTGCCAGTAGGGGTCGACGTGTCCAATCCCAACCCGATGATTCGCAGCGATACGCCCTTGTTTTCGAGCTTCCCCACGATATCCCCGAGATTGGCCACGGACCGAGCCAAGCGATCGAGCTTGGTGACAATCAGGACATCGCCTTCTCTAAGAAATCCCAACGCATCTTCCAACTCCTTGCGAGGTCCCACAGAGCTTGTCTGTTCCTGAAACAAGCGTTCAGCGCCCGCAGCCTTCAAGTCCCGTACCTGGGCTTCTAAACCCGCCTGTTGCTCGATTGTGCTCGTTCTCGCGTAGCCAACGATCATTCAAAATCCTTTTCCTATCATTAGGACCAAGAACATTGTGATCGGGGTGCTATCGCAAGTCAATATATATGCGTGTGATCGATCCTTTGATCCCAGGCGATGCTATCGCTGGGGCAAGGCCTATTGATTAGTTCTCGATCTCCTGCGCTCCGTACCGACTTTGAATTTCCGGATCGCCCACGACACATCTTGGTTGCGCTTTAGCTTTGTTAGGCTCAATTAATTATCCTCGGCGTTGCTAAGGGTTGCTCCACGCAACTCCCGCTGGCGGACTGTAAAAAGAGCTTCGCCAGTTTCAAAGAGAGCCTGCAAAGTCGAAACCGATGTCGTTTGGCCGCGGCTGCGTCGGGTGTAAGCAGCCCCAAGAAAGACAAGACAGTGGAAATTTTCAAAATTTTTCTCGCTTTGCCTAGTCAGACTCCTCTGGTCAAACTCTTGATAAGCGTCGCTGGTTCAATAATCTGGATAGGTATTCTAATATACCTGTGGAATCCATCGTCAGAGAAAATACAAGATGCAAATGCTTCTCCGTCCACATCGCCCACTTTTAATTCATCCGGACAGACAGGCGGGCAAATGGGAATTATTAACAATTTCAATAATCAAGCTATAGAGGCAGTTAAAGAGAAGCCGACTATACAATTAATAAAAACATCTGTTATTTCTACTCCTAATTGGGCACGATATTCTGGATTGGATCCAGATCCGACCAAAGACAGCGCTCTATTCGATGTACCTGGAGTATTTATTTCGAATACGTCGCTTACTAAGTCGGTAACCGTCCGTTTGAAACTTGTAATCACTGATGATTCACTACCGGGGTCCACGTGGGAATTTGACGGCAGCGGGGAGGATCTATTCCGGAGAAAATTGGGGAAAAACGACCTCGGGTCGCAAATTCTAAAAAATAGACTCGGAGTAGATGAATCTGAGCGATTGCTACTTTCGCCTCTCACACTTGCGCCTCAGCAAACTCGTTATGGCAGCCTACCTTTTATAATTCAGATATTTTTTGAAGATAAACAATACCAGAAAGTTGTAGATCAACTGGTATTTGAATCTTCGAATAATAGATTAAGATATAAACTTGAAATTAAAGATGTTATTTCTGGTCAGATTATTTCCGTAGATTTGCCAGGACAACTTAAAGGCGAGTAACTTAGGTGATGTCGCAGTATGTGCATCACAATATTGTTTGAGAGCCGCGTGTCGGACGCTAACATCTAGGCTAGAAGCAGTAATACTACGGCTTCTGGGCTCATTTGTCAGGCGCACAGGCTTTCGGCTCATAACGAGCATCGTGTTCGAGGCTCAAAAGCGGTCGAAACGATTCTTTCCGCTAGGAGGAAGAATCGTAAAAAGATCGCAATCAGGACGGTCAAATCGCGTTTGAAGCTTGCCCGAATAACCAATCCATCCTTTTAGTTTCGACTCGATTTCATCTTCATTGCCTGCGTAGTTCTCAATAAGTCGATTATAGTACAACATTTCCGATACGCTTATCTTAATGGTGCCATGTCGGGGATTCATATCCTGCCATAACTCCTCCAACTCGCGGTATCGCTCCAAAAATTTTCTTTTAATTGAAGGATGGATAATCATAACTGAATGAACATGTGGAGCAACGGAGGGATGAGTTCCAAACAATTTTGGCTTGTCACTTTTGTATCTCGTTGAAGGATTATCGACGAAAGCAATTGCTAATGGATATAGATGTTGCTTGTTCCGCCTGTCTATATTGTTTACAAGTTTACGACACATTAAATGATAGAAGTGTTCAAATTGTCCAAGGCACTGCGATGTCTGAATTGATCCGACCTTGAATGTTACGGTCAATGGAACTATCAAAGGAACATCATTGTGTTTACGAATTCTCTTAACATCAGTAAGTAACCATCGCGTTATGTCTGAAATTGACCGATCATATAATGTTGAGTTAAACTTATTGTGACTAGTGTGCACGATAACGTGTCCTTTATCTATATTATGTAAGTATATATAATTTAATTATAGTATGTAGTAGGCATGGCTTAACATTATTGATACACGTAAGTGTCCAATAAATTATCTTTGCATAGCATCTTTATCACTCGCTGAATATCATCGAGTACAGTGAAATACTAAATATTTGATACGAGCGTACTTATGTAAATGGCGTTTGAGATATTACGTCATGTACGCTGTCGGCTTACTAAATCGTCGGCAGAATGTGGTATACCAAGTGATTATCGTGGAATATCATTATTACTCTTGGCAATGGGGCGTGCATACACCCATTGCTCAATTTCCGAACTAATATAGTATAATCTATTGTTTATCTTCCTTGCCTGCGGGAAGTTCTCTGCTTTATTCTCGGAAAGGCGTGATATCGTTCTCGTGCAGACTCCGAGCTTAGTTGCAACAATGCGTTTTGTAATTAAATAAACCTCGTTCAAGACCTAAATCCCTTTTCTATTTAGAGTAATGTAGCGACGTTGCCACGTTAATATTCTTATTTTCCATTTTCAGCTCAATAACAAGCCACAAAACCTGTAAAAAAACGAAATGTGTCAAATAAATAAAAGATATTATAAAATATAGTGTGATTGTTTTCCATTGTCTTGGGCGCTGCATTGGACATTGGGACCAATTAAATTTTTTAAAAATAGGGCGAAACTGGCAGTCAAATCGAATGCTGTTGTTTAAGCGACGCCATGTAAAAACAAATATAATGTAATGTAATGTAAGTAAGAAGTATAATGTAAATTATTGTATGTATATACTGTAATTAGACTAAGATTAAAAATACACAATAAGGTTATTTAATTGTATCTAACTTGTTGGTTATTTTATTAACATACGATGCCCAAAGATTCATTGCCTCCCTTTTTTCTGATTGAAAGTCATATTGCTGATAAACGCCCTGAACTCCGCCAAAAGTGCCGCTTGAATGATTAAGCAGTTTTTCGACGACGGGAAGCTCTACCTTTAATCGGGCCATGCCCGTCGCGAAGGTGCGTCGTAGGTCATGAAGCGTCCAGTTATTCTCGGATTGACAACTCATCATCAACGCTTTCTTGCGTCTCGCAAAATTCCTTATCGGGGAAAATCCGTTAGTGGTGAAGACAAAGCCACTTTCGCTTCCTATCCGTGGAAGGGTCAGTAAGACATCAATAATCGTTGGGCTTAACGGAATGATGTGTCCCTTGCCGTTTTTCGTCCGAACCGCTGGCAGGGTCCAAGAACGTTCTTCGAAATCGATCTCCGACCAGGTCATGTCCGAGACCTCCGAGCGCCTTTGACCGGACAAGATCAGCACTTTGATCATGGAGCCGTACGGCCACCCCGCTCGCTCACTCGCTTGCCAAACATCCGTCAATTCCTTCTCTGACAAAATTCGATCTCGTCGTTTGGCGGGAGACGGTTTTCTAAGTCCCGCGATTGGGGAGGCGGAAAGCATCTCCATACTGATGGACCAGTTGATCAGGCTGGAAATCACTTCGAAAACTCGATTAGCCATAATTGGAGCTCGGTCAGCAATCGCTTCAAGCAAATCGCGGATGTCACTGCGGGTGATTTCCGTAAGGCGCCTCCCGCTCCAGCGCGATAAAATTTCACGCTTAAGGATGCGCTTCATCTCTTTAGCGGATTGAGGGCGAGTTTTCGGTTCGACGTGTTTGACGACAAACTGAGCAACTACAACGTCGACCAAATCGAGGTCGCTGGGCTTTCGCGCCTTCTCTCTCTCCACTTTCTTTTCGGCTGCAGGGTTACGTCCATTCGCCACCTTCGTGGCAGAGGCCAAGGCAATGGAGCGGGCCCGCGAGAGATCGATTGCAGGATAAGAACCAATCGTAAGCTTTTTTGGCTTTCCCTCGAAGCTGAAGCGATATGCCCACGATTTCGCGCCACTTGGCTGAACAACGAAATAAAGGCCACGCGTATGGCCATCCGGCACCTCGCATCTCTTCGCCTGGGGCTTTAGCGCTGCAATTCCCTTTATGGTCAAATTCTTCGCCATACGCGACCTCACTAGGCGATCAGGGTATATTTGGGGTAATGAAAAGTATGTGTCTAAAGCAGTAAATGAACGTCATTGACCGTCGTGGACAAAACTCAAATTAGCGATATAATTCAATTGAATGAACGTAAAGTCCGTCCAGGTGTTTCTTAGATTGTCTCGCTAAAACGCCTGGCTGTCGACCAGGGTGCCGTCAATGTCGAAGATGATGAGTTTCAAGGCGCCATCCCGCAAAACAAAACTAAGCAGCCGCTAAATTTTTCCATTGTTTTGAAGGCCTTGAGCGGGATGACGCGCGCGCCCGGTCTGTGTCATCCTCCGCCGGCGCTTTTCGCGCGGACGGCGGCCACAGATCATGAGCAAGCAAGAAAAGTCCCTTTACATGACGGTTCTGATGACGCCCGACATGGCCAATTTTTCCGGCCATGTCCATGGCGGCGCCATTTTAAAGCTGCTCGATCAGGTCGCCTACGCCTGCGCCGCCCGATACAGCAAGTCCTATGTCGTGACCGTTTCGCTCGACCAGGTGATTTTCAAAGTGCCGATCAAGGTCGGCGAGCTGGTGACCTTCAGCGCCAATGTTAATTACGTCGGTAGGACCTCGATGGAGGTCGGCATCAAGGTGACCGCCGAGAGCCTCACGACAAAGGACAAGCGTCATAACATCTCTTGCTATTTTACGATGGTCGCCCTCGGCGCGGACGGAAAACCCGGGATCGCCCCGCCGCTGGAGCTCGAATCCGAGACCGAGCGCCGCCTGTTCGAAGCCGGCAAGATGCGCAAGGAAATGCGCCAGGAAATCGCCGCCCGCAACCGCGCGCTGCATGTCGGTATGCCGGATTAGTTGAGCGGTCTGCGGCCAGCGCAAAAGCCCTCATGGCGAGGAGGGCTCGAAGAGCCCGTCCCGAACCACGAGCGTCGTTGTCGCCTCCTGTTGCGCCCGAACCGATCCTTCGCGATAGGCGCCGTACGCCTCGCTCAGGCTGAGGCGCGCAGCGTTTTCAAACGGTCGCCTCCTATGGATTGCGGCGCGAGAAGGAGACCGCATAGGCGCCGTCGCGGGTGTCGACCAGGGGGTCGCTCGACTGTTCGATGCCGTCGATCAGGGCGCCGGGCAGGAAGAGAAGCTGCTTTTGCGCTTCGAGCGAATTTGCGCTGGCCTTGTCGATCGTCAGCACGCCGAGTTCGACCAGTTTGCGGTCATCTGGCCACGGCTTCGACCCGTCTTTCACGTCATCGCCGGCGGCGGCGATCTGCGCCTTCAGATGAAAAGTCACGGGGGCCGCCTTTAGGCGCGCGGCAATATCGTCGACAAGAAAATCCGCTGGCTTGCCGGCCGCGTCTTCCGGGCTGAGATGCACCGTTTTGTCCGGGATGAACTGATACCGCACCGCCTGCTTGGCGCCGCTTTTGTTCACCAACAGGAATGCGTTGATTCCATAATATTCTTCATGAGCGAAACTGTCCGGCGTGTGGATCGTCGCAAAGGCCGCCGGCACGGTCGGATGGGCCGCGACGAATTTTTCGAACGGCGACGGATGCGGCCCATCCTTCGGGCTCTGCGAGATCGCCGTCAGAAGCTGTAGAAACTCCTCTCCGGTCGCCACAGGGAAAAAATGCAGCGAATTCGTCACCATGTCGGTTTCGCCGCCATCCGGCAGATGGAATTTGACGGAGAGGCCGTGTGGATTGGCGTTCGGATCGCCATCCGGGATCGTGGGAACGCCCGTGGCGTCGGAAAAGCGCACGACGACGGGGATCTTCTCGCCTGAAAAAATCGCCGCCCGGCTCAACTGGGCGGCTTCCGGAGAGGCGGTGAAGCTTCCCTCTGCGACGGCGCCCTTGGCGTGATTGGCGCGAAATCCCGGATGAACGCCGAATAATTTGTTCATCACATCGACGATGGCGGTCGGGACGTCCGCATCATCCGCCCGCGCCGGAGCCGAGGCTGCGATCGCAGACGCGGCGAGAAGGAGCTTGGCGGCGAAAAGGATCTTGTGCTTTGAATCTGGCATGTTTTCTTCCCGGAACTGTCGAGGCGCCGGCCCCCGCGAGGCGGCTGGCAAGCATGATGATATCGACGCGTCCGGATCAAGCCTGTTTTATAACTCGTCCAGGATGTCCGGGCGCGCGGCGCGATCGTATGACGCCGAAAGGCGCAGACCATTCCCACCGTCATCACCTCTAGAGGATTGAAATCGATCACTTTTATGTTTCTGATCAATTTGGCCCAAAATCATCTGCGGCGGGGTTCCAAAGGCTCATCCGCCCGCTTGCGCGAGCAGGTCGTCGCGCCCGGCAGACAGGCGATTCCCGGCGTCGAACACGCGAGTTTGAAGCCCGCGCGGCGCGACCAGGGACGATCCGGCCTGGGCGCGCGCGACGTCCTGCTGCAAATGGCGCAGCCGTCCGTCCATTCGAGGCAGGCCTCGTGCGTGCGCCCGAACTGATAGAGAGACGGTTCGATCGCCGGCGCCGGCGCGGGTTCGGCGCGCGCAAGACAGCAGACGGCGCAAAGCATAAGCGCCGCGTAACTCGTGATATGGCGTGACCAGCGGAACATGGCGGGCGCAAGAGAGGGCTGTTCGATGGGAAAGTGCAAATGGTGCAACGGAAAGTGCAAGAAGATTTGCAAGGAGAAGGGCAAAAAGAAGGGAAAGTGACCGTCGTCCCGGCGTTGCCGTTTCCGGCCTCCCATGTTAGGCGCGGCCATGCTCGAAGGTCTGCCCCCGAATAACGCCGCCTATGTTATGCGCCTGTCCTGTGACGAGGCGACGTCGCGCATCGTCTCCGACATTATTTTCGAGACCTTCGATCCGGCGGACGCGGCCGTCGCCGCCTTCGAGGAGGCGCCTTCGACCGAGGATTGGACCGGCGGCCCGTGGATTGTGGAAGCCTATTTCGGCCTTCCGCCCGACGAAGACAATTTGCGCGCGCTCGTTTCCGCTGTGGCCGGCGATGACGCCGCTCGCGGCATGAGCTTTGGCCGCGTTGAGGCGCGCGACTGGGTCGCCTCCTCCCTCGAAGGCCTGAAGCCGGTGCGGGCGGGGCGCTTCGTCGTGCATGGATCGCATAGCCGGGGCGAGGTGCGGGGCCATGAGATCGGCATCGAGGTCGAGGCGGCGCTCGCCTTCGGCACCGGTCATCACGGCACCACCCGCGGCTGCCTCCTGATGCTCGACCGCGTCGCGCGCCGGCGCCGGCCGCGCTCCATTCTTGATGTCGGCACGGGGACGGGCGTGCTCGCCATCGCGGCGGCCAAACTTTGGAAGCGCGCGATCTGCGCCGGCGACGTCGACAAAGTTTCGGTCGCGACCGCCGCCGAGAACGCAAGACGCAATGGCGTCGGCGGCCTCGTCGAGCCGGTCGAGGCGAGCGGCGTCGCCCATCCGGCGTTGCGCAAGGGAGCGCCCTTCGATCTGGTCTTCGCCAATATATTGGCGAAGCCGTTGCGCGCCTTGGCGCCGCAGATCGCCGAGGTCACGGAGTTTGGCGCGGACATCATCCTCTCCGGCCTGCTCGGCCGCGACGTGCCCGGCGTGCTCGCCGCCTATCGGGCGCAGCGCATCGTGTTGCAAAGCCGCCTCGACCTCGACGGCTGGGCGACGCTGCTGTTGCAGAAGCGCGGCTGAATTCAGGAAATCGCCTTCCTGCGGGCGAAGGCGAGCCGGATCTGGGCGAGCGCCAGCGCGCGCATCCCGGCGATGTCGGAGCTCATGACGATTAGCGCATAAACCGCGGCGCCGAGGCTGATCTGCGCCGCGAGCGTGGCGAGGCCGGGCTGGCTCTCGCGCAAGGGAAGCAGCGCGGCGGCCATGGCCGCATTGCCAAAAATGATCGCGACGATATCGCGCAGGCGCGGCCATCTTGGCCGAGCCGCGCCTGCGAAGGCGACCAATGTGACGAGCGAAGCCAGCAAAGCGCCGGCCTGCGCGATGGCGAGGCCCGAGGCGCCGGCCTCGCGCGGCAGAATGACGATCAGCAGCGGGTCGACGACGCAGGCGACCAGCGCCGCGACGATCAGCGGCCCGGTCTTCTTCTCGATCTGAAAGATCGGATTGATCGCATATTGGATCATCGCCATGCAGAACAGCCCGGTCATCATCAGCGTCAACAGCGGGCCGAAATGGCCGCGGAACTGCTCCGGCACGATCAGGCTTTCGACCGAGGGCAGCGTCAGCCAGATGCCGGTGCAGGCCGGCAGCACCATCGCAAAGACGATCGTCATATTACGCCCGACCTGGCGGCGCGCCTGTGTCGGCCCGCGCAGCTCATGCGTCGCCACGGCGATCTGGAACAAGACGACGTCAAGCGCCGAGCCCACCGCCTGAATCGCCTTCGCGCCGAAATCATAGGCGAG
Organism: Methylocella silvestris BL2; assembly: GCF_000021745.1. Classification (NCBI taxonomy): domain Bacteria; kingdom Pseudomonadati; phylum Pseudomonadota; class Alphaproteobacteria; order Hyphomicrobiales; family Beijerinckiaceae; genus Methylocella; species Methylocella silvestris. The sequence goes on along the minus strand of NC_011666.1, from coordinate 2,262,327 downwards.
TGAAAATTGCCCGGTTTCGGAGAAGCCGTAAAGCGAGGCGAGGATCGCCCGGTTGGCGAGCGGGATCGACAGATACAGCACATTGGCCGCGACGATCGGCAGGCTGTAGGCCATCAGCGCCCGCGCGGCCGGAAGGCTCGCAAGTTTCGGGTCCGACATCGGATCGTGCAGCGCCGCCCGCGCCGTAATCACCGAGCCGGCGAGGCTTACGATGCCGCCGATCAGCGTCATCTTCGCCGAGGCGAACCAGAAGGCGCCGCCGCCCATGAGCGCGAAGGTCATGATGTTCTTGACGAGCAGTAGCCGCGCGAACAGGCGGTCGTGAAACCGCGCCCGCACCAGCGCTGTGTAATAGTCGAACAGGCCATTGGCGATGGCGACGCCAATCGCGAGCACGATCAGCCCGTTCGACAGCGTAAAGGTGACGCCCGACATGACCAGCAGGGCCGCGCCGGCGGAGATGGCGAGCGCGATGAAGGCGAAGCCGAAATCGAGCGTCGCGCGCAGCGCCGGTTGCTCGCTGCGGGCGCGCTCGGAATAAAATCGGGTCGCGCCGAGCCGGACCCAGTCGAAGAAGGCGGTCTGCACGGCGATCGCCGTCGCATGGGCGAGGGCGAACCGGCCATATTCCGCGGGGCCGAGATATTTCGCGACGAGAAGGCCGACGGCGAAGCTGAACAGGATGTTGCAAAAGAAGGCGATGAAGACCGTCATCCTGGCGCCAATCCGGATCCTGCCTTTTTCCGCGGCGCCCGCTCTGAAGCCAGCGCCGGGCGCCTATCCAAAGCGCATCGATCAGCCGCCAAATGACGCTCCAAGGCCTCGTAAGCCCATGCGCAAAGAGCCAAAAATCATCCTTTCCATCTTGGCGGGGTTCAAGCAAGCGCCGAGCCTGAGGCGGAAGGCGCAACACGCTACCCCTGAGGCTTTTTCATCACGGTGAGTTTATCCCTTGGATCCAACGCCTTCGGCGTTTGAGCGGCCGGCGCGGCTTTCTCCCTGCCGACCAACGGGCTACAAGCGAAGCCATGCATGACGTCACCCTCTCCGCCGCCCTGCTCGCCGGGCTTCTCTCGTTCCTCAGTCCCTGCGTGCTGCCGCTCGTTCCGCCCTATCTCACTTTTATCGCCGGCACGACGATCGAGGAGATTGCGACGGAGCGCGAATCCAAGGCGCGGCGGGACATTCTGATCGCCGCGGCGCTGTTCGTCGCGGGCTTCTCGACCGTATTTGTGGCGCTCGGCGCGACCGCCTCTTTCGTCGGGCAGATCATGCGCGAGCATCTGCAGATGCTGTCGGTCCTCGCGGGGGCGGCCATCATCCTGATGGGCCTCCATTTTCTTGGCGTGTTCCAGTTCGCGCTGATGTATCGCGAGGCGCGGGTTGCGGTGCAAAAGCCGGTTGGCGCGTGGGGCGCCTATGTGATGGGGCTTGCCTTCGCCTTTGGCTGGACGCCTTGCATCGGGCCGATTCTGGCGGCGATTCTCGCCGTCGCCGCCTCGGAGGAGACGGCTTTTAAAGGCGCGGCGCTGCTTGCCTTCTATTCGCTCGGGCTTGGCATGCCGTTTTTCCTGGCGGCCCTCGCCATCGAGCCTTTCATCCGCGCCATCAAGCGGTTCAAGCGTTATTTCGGCGTGCTGGAGCGCGTCGTCGGCGTGCTGCTGGTGCTGACGGGCATCGCATTTTTGACGGGCTCCGTGCAGAACGCCTCGTTCTGGCTGTTGCAGACCTTTCCGGGGCTGGCCTCTGTCGGCTAGGCCTTTCACATCTGGTAATAGCTGATCTTGCCGTCGGGCCCCTTTTTCCAGAGGAAGACGACATAATCGGCGCGCGTCACGTCGCCTTTCTTGTCGAAGCTGATCGGGCCGATCACCGTATTGAAGACCATGCCGGAATGGATCGTCTTGGCGATCTCGGCGGCGTCGAGCGATTTGGCCGCCTCCGCCGCCTGCTTCACCACCTCCACCGCCGCGTAGGAATAGAGCGTGTAGGTTTCGGGATTAAAATTCTTCGCCTTGAATTCCGCCACTACTTTCGCCGCTTCCGGCCGCTCGCGCGGGTCGGGCGGGAAGGTCATGAAGGTTCCCTCGACGCCGGGGCCGGCGATCGCGGCGAATTCGTCGGAGGCGATGCCGTCGCCGCCCATCATCGGCGTTTCGACGCCTTGATCGCGCATCTGGCGCAGCAGCAGGCCGCCCTCGGTGTGGACGCCGCCCCAATAGATGACGTCAGCCCCGGATTGCTTGATCTTGGAGACGATCGCCGAATAATCCTTCTCGCCCTTGTTGATCCCCTCATAGAGCACGTCCTTGACGCCGAGCGCCTCGAGGCTCTTGCGCGTCTCGTCGGCGAGTCCTTTGCCATAGGTCGTCTTGTCGTGGATGATGGCGATCTTCTTAAAGCCCCGCCCGGCGAGGAATTTGGCGGCGACCGCCCCCTGCTGGTCGTCGCGGCCGCAGGTGCGAAAAAGCGTCTCGATGCCGCGATCGGTGATTTTGGGATTGGTCGATCCCGGCGTGATCTGCAAAATATTGGCTTCGGCGTAGACGTCCGAGGCGGGCAGGCTCACGCCGGAGTTGAAATGGCCGATCACGACAGACACCTGATCGCCGACGAATTTATTGGCGACGGAGACGCCCTGCTTTGGGTCCGCGCCATCGTCGCCGACGCGCAGCGTGACTTTCTCGCCGAGAATGCCGCCGGCCGCATTGATGTCGGCGACGGCCTGCTCGGCGCCGTTGCGCAATTGTGCGCCGAAAGACGCGTCGGGGCCGGTGATCGGCGCGCCGACGCCAAAGCGCACTTCAGCGATCGCGGGGGGCGCGACGGCGGCGAGGAAAAAAGCCGTCATCAGGCTGAGGCGAGCGAAGCTGGGTTTCATCTGCTGTATCCCTGAATTCTCAATCGCCGCGGGAAAGGATGGAGCCATATTGCAGTTTCATCCGCCGCCGCCGGGTCCAAAAAAAGCCCGCCAGCATGAAGATCAGCGCCGTGGCGCTGTCGAGGCCAAAGCGCGCCGGCGAAAGCAGCGGTTCGGCAAAGAGCGCATAATGAAGGAAGCGCACCGCCGCGGCGACGCCGAGCGCGTAAAAGACGCCTTGCCAGAGCGGACGCCAGCCGATGGCAAGGGCGCGGCCGGCGCTGAAGGCCGCAGCCCCGCCGAGCGCGACGCTGAGCGCCAAAAAAATCATCAGGCTGCGGCTGTCGGAAAAGGCTCCCTCCATCAGGCTCCGCCCTCGAGATAGGCGGCGCGCACCTCCGGCCGCGCCAAAAGCTCGCGGCCGGCGCCCGAGAGCGTGATGGCGCCATTCACCATGACATGAGCGCGGTCGGCAAGCGAAAGCGCGTGAAAGGCGTTCTGCTCGACGAGAAAGACCGTCAGACCCTCGCGGCGGTTGAGGTCGCGCACCACTTCGAAAATCTGCTTGACGACGAGCGGCGCGAGGCCGAGCGAGGGTTCGTCCAGCAGTAGAAGCCGCGGACGGCTCATCAGCGCCCGGGCGATCGCCAGCATCTGCTGCTCGCCGCCCGACAGGGTGCCGCCGCGCTGGCCCGCCCGCTCCTTGAGGCGCGGGAAAATGGCGAAGATTCGCTCGAGATCCTCGGAAAAATGACCGCCGCCGTCGACGCCGGCCCCCATCTGCAGATTTTCATAGACGCTCATCCGCGGAAAAATCCGGCGCCCTTCCGGCGACTGGGCGAGCCCGAGACGCGCGATTTTATGGGTGTCGAGCCGCGTGATGTCCTCGCCCGCAAAGCGGATCTCGCCGTCCCGCGCGCGCGGATTGCCGAAGATCGTCATCATCAAGGTGGTCTTGCCGGCGCCGTTTGCGCCGATCAGGGTGACGATCTCGCCCTCGCGAATGTCGAGGTCGACGCCCCTTAAGGCGATGATCGCGCCATAATAGGCGGTGACGCCGCGCAGCGACAGCAGAGGTTTTGCGGCCGGCCCGCTGTTCATCATGCCGCTCATGCGCCCATCGCAGCTATGTCCGCCTCGTCGGCGACGCCGAGATAGGCCTTGATCACAGCCTCGTCCTCGCGGATGTCCCGCGCCGTCCCGTCGGCGATCTTGACCCCGTGATCGAGCACGACGACATGGTCCGAAATCGCCATGACCACCGACATGTCGTGCTCGATGATAAGGATCGAGACGTCGTGATCGTCGCGCAGGCTGAGGAGCAGCGTGGTCAGCTCATGCGATTCGCGCGGGTTCAGTCCGGCGGCAGGCTCGTCGAGACAGAGCAGCGTCGGCGCGGTCGCCATGGCGCGGGCGATCTCGAGCCGCCGCTGCGCGCCATAGGGCAAATCGCCCGCCGCCTCGTCGGCGCGCGCAATGAGGCCGACGCGGTCGAGCCAGAAGCGCGCCGTCTCCAGCGCGGCGCGTTCGCGGCCGCGATAGGCGCCGAAGCCAAACCGCCCGGCAATGTCGAACGCCGGTCCGATCAGGCGGTTATGCTGGGCGACGATCAGATTTTCGAGAACGGTCATGCCGCGAAAGAGGCGGATGTTCTGGAAGGTGCGCGCGACGCCCGCGCGTTTGACGATCTCGAAATCGGCCATGCGTTCGAGCAGAAAGATTTCGCCTCCTTTGATCCGCGCCGAGCGGCGCGTCGAGCGCGTCAGCTCCGCCAGCTCCTCGCGCCAGTCGGCGCGAAAGGCGCCGGGCGAATCGGGGTCGGGCCGCGCCAGCGCGATGCGGCCGGCGCAGCTCCTGTAAAAGCCGGTGACGCAGTTGAAGAGCGTCGTTTTGCCGGCGCCGTTCGGACCGATCAAGGCGGTGATCTCGCCGCCCCTCGCGCTAAAATCGAGCGCGTCGACGGCGCAAAGGCCGCCAAAGCGCATGGTCAACTGATCGACAATGAGCAGGGGCGCGTTGTCGCGAGCCATCAGCCGCGGCCCTCTCCCGCCAGCGCGCCGACGACAAGCTTCGGTTTTTTCAGGAAAATCGAAGGCGTGCGCAAGGCGATCAGGCCGCGCGGGCGCCAGTTCATCATGCCGACCATGGCGATGCCGACGATCAGCATGCGATATTGCGTCGGATCGAATGCCGGGCCGAAGATCTGCTTCAGTCCGTCGAGCTCGCGCAAAATTTCCGAGCCGCCGATGATGACGATCGCGGCCAGCGCGACGCCGAGCTGCGAGCCCGCGCCGCCGAGCACGACAAGCGCCAGGATCGTCGCAGATTCCATGAAGGTGAAGCTCGTCGGCGAGACGAAATTCTGCCGCGCCGCGAACAGCGCCCCGGCCATGCCGGCGATCGAGGCGCCGAGCGCGAAGGCCGTGAGCTTCGTCGCCACCGTGTCGACCCCGAGCGAGCGGCAGGCGATCTCGTCTTCGCGCAGGGCCTCAAAGGCGCGCCCGAGCGGCGCCTTGCGCAGGCGCCGCGTCAGATAGTTGACGCAAAGAGCCAGCGCCAGAATGAGATAAAAGAGGAAGATCAGGCGGTGCACGGGGGCGAATTTCAGGCCAAACAGCGCGGCGAAGCCGTTTGGCCCGGCGATAAAAGGCCAGCCGAAAAAGGTGATGCGCGGGATCGAGCTGATGCCTGCGTCGCCATTGGTCAGCGCCGTCCAGTTGGTGAGGACGAGGCGGATGATTTCGCCAAAGGCCATTGTGACGATGGCGAGATAATCGCCGCGCAGGCGCAGCACGGGAAGTCCAAGCGCGACGCCAAAGCCCGCGGCCAGAAGTCCCGCGACGGGAAGGCAAAGCCAGAACGACCAGCCGAAATGGGTGGCGAGCAGCGCATAGGCGTAGGCGCCGACCGCGTAAAAGGCGACATAGCCGAGGTCGAGCAGCCCGGCGAGGCCGACGACGATATTGAGTCCCCAGCCGAGCAGCACATAGAGCAGGATCTGGACGCCGAAATTATCGATCCATTTCTGCGCTCCGGCGGGGCCGAGCAGGGCCACCATGACCAGCGGAAAGGCGATCAGCGCAAGGATTCCCACGGCGCCGGCATAGCGCGCCAGTCTTTGCAAGGCGCCTGCCCGCGCCGGCGAGGGCGGAGCTTGCGGGCGCGGCTCGCGCGGCGGCAGCATCAGCATGGCAAAGCGCAGGACGAAGACTGCGCCGACCGCGAAGGCGACCGCCGGCCAGCGGCTCAGAAGATAGAGTTCGTTGGAGAAATTCTGATCGGTCCGGAAGGCGAGGATGGGAAAGCATAGCCCGAACATGATTGCGCCCGCGATCGCCGCGCCGGTCAGGGCGTCTTTGAGGCGGGAGCGGGAGCGGGCCGGCGTCAGCGAGCTTTGCATGCGCGCCTATACTTTTTCGACGTCGGGGCGGCCGAACAGGCCCGAGGGCATGAAAATCAAGGTGACGACCAGAATCGAGAAGGCGGCGACATCCTTGTAGTCGCTGGAGAAATAGGCGGCCCAGAAGGTTTCGACGAGGCCGATCAGGAGGCCGCCGAGAACGGCGCCGGGCAGGGAGCCGACGCCGCCAAGCACCGCGGCGGTGAAGGCCTTGACGCCCGGAACGAAGCCGTCGCCCGAATTGATCACGCCATAATAGACAATGTAGAGCACCCCCGCGACGGCGGCGAGCGCAGCGCCGATCACGAAGGTCAGCGAGATGGTCCGGTCGACGTCGACGCCGAGCAGGGCGGCCATGCGTCCGTCCTGTTCGCAGGCGCGCTGCGCCCGGCCGAAAGATGTCTTCTGGACGATGAACCAGAATCCGGCGAGCAGCACGGCGGTCACCGAGACGATCATGATCTGTTTGACCGAGAGCGTGACGTCATAGGCGCCGCCCTCGCTCAGCCGGATCACATCGTTGAACATGGGCGGGAGCGCCTTGTTGCGCGGCCCTTGCAGCACATAGACGAGATTTGAGAGAAAAATCGACATGCCAATCGCCGAGATGAGCGGCGCGAGGCGAAAGGATCCGCGCAGACGGCGATAGGCGATCCGCTCGATCACAAAGGCCCATAGCGAGGTGAGCGCCATGCCGGCGAACAGCACGATCACGAAGGCGAAGGCGACGGAGGTGAGGCCCAGCAGCTGGGTCAGCGCCAGAAACAGGATTAGCGCGATGAAGGCCGACAGCATGAAGACGTCGCCATGCGCGAAATTGACCATGCCGATGATGCCGAACACCATGGTGTAGCCGATGGCGATCAGCCCATAGATCGAGCCAAGCGTGACGCCGTTGATGAGTTGCTGCAGGAAGATTTCCATGGGCGGCGTCGGTTGCTCCTTGAGATTGGCGGCAGGCGTGCCGATCTTCTGTTGATCTCTGAAAGGTTCGTGACGCGCGGACTTTGCGTCCTGCCGTCTTCGCTTGCAAGGGCGGCGCCGCCCGGGGGCCTCCCGTGGGAGCCGTCTATTTTGCTTATCACCTTGTTTTTGTTATGGGTGAACCGCGGGGCGGGCTTTCCCGCCGCGGTCCGCCGCAAAAGTCCTTAGGGCAAAAGGAGCGTCTGCAACTCTATGGCCGAAATTTTTGATGGCGCCGCCATCGCCGCCCCGGTTGGCCATGCGCCTGATTCGGCAAGGTTTCGCGAGGCGATGAGCCGCGTCGCGGCCTCGGTCCACATCGTGACGACGGATGGGCCGGCGGGCCTTGGCGGCATTACCGCGACGTCGATGGCCTCGATTTCGGCTGATCCGCCGATGCTTCTGTTTTGCATCAACAAAGTCTCGGCTTCGGCGGGGCGGATGATCGAGAACGGGGTGTTTTGCATCAACACGCTCACCCCCGAGCATCGGGAGCTGGCCGATGTTTTCGCCGGGCGCGGCGATCACACGCTCGAGCAGCGTTTTGCCCGCGGCGATTGGCGTCGGCTTTCGACTGGCGCCCCGGTGCTGAACGCGGCGGTCGCCTCCTTCGATTGCCGGCTGGTCGAGGCCAAAGAGGTCGGGACGCATATCGTCATGATCGGCCTCGTCGAGGCGGTCGCCTATGGCCCGGCGGCCCATTCGCTCGCCTATGTCCACCGCGGCTATCGCACGCTTTAATTCCACGCTGAGACTGAGGAGTCGCAAGCGGTCTGCGCCTCAAATTATTGTTTGAGTTTGCTGGCGCGGACCGTTCGCAGCGATCCGCGGGCGCCTTTGCGGCGCGACCCGCCCGGCTTCTTCGTCCCCTTCTTGACGGAAACGGCTTTTTTGGCCGCGCTTTTTTTCGGCGCAGTTTTTTTCGCGGCGGATTTCTTGGCCGGCGCCTTTTTCGCCGGAGCCTTCTTGGCCGCGGCTTTTTTGGCGGGAGCTTTTTTCGCCGGCGCGCGGCCGGCCAGCACCCGCTGCAGCGATTTGCGCCGTGGCGCCGTCTTGCCCGCGGCCAGCGCCGGCCGGGCGACGGGTTCGGGCGCGGTCAAAAATTCGAGCGTCGCCTCGAGGAAACCCTCTACATCCTCTACCGGAGAAATATGCGAGGTCTCCAGCGTCACGAGCCTCGCGCCCTCGATGACGCTCGCGACATAGGCGCCAAGGGCGGGCGGCGCGGATGGGTCGCGCGCGCCGACGATCACCAAGGTTTCATGGCTGATGGACCGGATAGCTTCGCGCAGATCGACGTCGCGCAGCGCGCCGCAGGCGGACGCATAGCCCTCGACCGGAGTCGCGCGGAAATCATCCATGACGGCTTTGACGGCGGCCGGTTCGGCCTCGCAAAATTCCGGCGTGAACCAGCGCTCCTGCGTCGCCGACGCTATGCCCGCGCCGCCGTCCGCGCGCATCGCGCTGATCCGCGCGTTCCATAAATCGGGCGTCCCGAGTTGCGCCGCCGTATTGGCGAGCACGGCGCGGCCGATGCGGGCTGGGGCCAGCAGCATCGCGGCCTGGCCGACGATCGCGCCCATGGAGAGGCCGATCCAATGGGCTTTTTCGATTTGCAGCGCGTCGAGAAGTCCGATTGCGTCCCGCGCCAGCCCGGCGATCGAGTAGGGCCCAGGGTTGGCGACGCTCGATCCATGGCCGCGCGAATCATAGCGCAGCACGCGGAAGCGCTCGCTCAGGGCGGGCGCGAGGCGATCCCAGACCTGGAGCGCGCCGCCGAGCTGATGGGCCAGGATGAGAACCGGCGCATCCGCGTCGCCGTCAAGACGGATATTGAACGGCTCGCCCGCAACGATGATCTCGCTCATGGCTCTCCTCTCGCCTCGTCGATCGGCCGAGATGGAGCCGCAAAGGGGCTCTGGCCGCTGGCGCGATTGTCGCTAAACTATCAGTCAATTTACAGGCGGCAGATCACGATGATTTTGCATTTTTCCATTCGCGATCCCGAGCGCGATGGCGCTGCTCTCGTTGAGACGAAGGATGCGGGCGCGATCCGCTGCGGTTTCTGTTTGGTAATGGCTACGCTCAAGCGCGGCACAAGGATTGCTGAGTAGGATTTTTGAACGCAACGCTACATTAAGATGACAGGCGTTCAATGAGGGAACGTGAGGAAGCGCCTCGGAGCGTCAAGATGCGTGCAACGGGCTGACCGCCTGCGTTGCAGACTTGGAGGTTCGTCGCAATGATTGAAGCCAGAAAGGTCGAGCTCAAAGTTTCCACGGATTTCCTCAAGCAGATGGCGGGATATGGCCTCGCCACGGCGGAGATCCTGTATCGTCTGCCGGATCATCCGCGCCTGCTGCAGTCCTATATCTGGCAGGACTACGATCTTGCGCCCAACTTCCCGACGCTGAACAAATTCCTGAATTTCTGGACCGAGAAACTGGAGGGACCGCTACACAGCGTCCGGGTCGCCCACGCCAAGCTGATCCGGCCGGCGGAGTTCAGAACCGTCGACGGCGAGTTTCGGCTGAATTGAGGGGCGAGGCATCGCGCTCGTTTCTTCAGCTCAAATCAGCCGCATTTCCTTGAGGCTCGCATGGCCGTGCTTGCCGATGACCAGATGGTCATGCACCGTGATCTTCAGCGGCTTGCCGACCGCGATGATCTGATGCGTCAGATAAATATCTTCCGTCGAAGGCTCGGGATCGCCCGACGGGTGATTGTGGACAAGAATCAGTGCGCAGGCGCTAAGTTCGAGAGCGCGCCGCATGATCTCGCGCGGATAGACCGGCGCGTGATCGACCGTTCCGACGCCCTGCACCTCATCGGCGATAAGAAAATTCTTCTTGTCGAGGAAAAGGATGCGAAATTCTTCGCGATCCAGAAAGGCCATCGCCGTGCGGCAATAATCGATTACGGCGGGCAGGCTCGACATTGACGGCCGCTTTGCGATCGAGGATCGGGCGAGACGACGCGCCGCAGCTTCTATGATCCGCAATTCGACGATCGCCGCATCGCCAAGCCCCTCGATCTCGGCAAGACGCTCGGGCCGCGCCGCGACGACCTCGGCAAAGGAGCCAAAACGGGCGATCAGCGCCTTGGCGAGCGGCTTGACGTCCCGCCGCGGGATCGCCCGGAATAAAATCAGCTCGATCAGCTCATAATCGGCGAGCGCCTCGGCGCCGGCCTTGCGAAACCGCTCCCGCAGCCTGTCCCTGTGGCCGAGATAATGCGGCGGCGGGGCGCCCTCAGCCAGCTGCGCGCCGGCCTTCTTGCCGCTCACGCCGCGGCTGGCGCATAGGGCGGCCGGTTCAGTCCCTTCGGCGACAGGGTGAAGACCTCATAACCGGTCTCGGTGACGCCGATCGAATGTTCGAACTGGGCGGAGAGGGATCGATCGCGGGTGACCGCCGTCCAGCCGTCGGACAGGATTTTCACCTGCGGCCGGCCGAGATTGATCATCGGCTCGATCGTGAAAAACATGCCCGGGCGGAGCATCACGCCCTCGCCGCGCCGGCCGTAGTGGAGGATATTGGGCTCGTCGTGGAACAGCCGGCCGAGCCCATGGCCGCAGAAATCGCGCACCACGGAGCAGCGCTCGGCCTCGGCGTAATCCTGGATCGCCGCGCCGATATCGCCGGTGGTGGCGCCGGGGCGCACGACGGCCATGCCGCGCATTAGCGATTCATAGGTGACTTCGATCAGCCGCTCGGCGCGGCGCGGCGCCTCGCCGATGATATACATGCGGCTCGAATCGCCATGCCAGCCGTCGACGATGAGCGTCACGTCGATATTGACGATGTCGCCGTCTTTCAGCGGCTTGCGGTCCGGCATGCCGTGACAGACAACATGATTGATCGAGGAGCAGATCGATTTGCGGTAGCCGCGATAGTCGAGCGGCGCGGGATAGGCGCCATGCGACATGGCGAAGTCGAACACGAGCTCATCGAGAAACTCGGTGGTGACGCCGGGCTTGACATGCTCGGTCAGCATGTCGAGCGCTTCGGCGGTGAGCCGTCCGGCGCGGCGCATGCCCTCGAAGGCGTCTTCCCCATGCAGCTTTATGTGTCCGGCCTTGCGGCCCGCGACTTCTACGGCGTCCACGAATGTCATAGCAAATTCCCGCCGCCGGGCGTCTTGCCCGTTGGCTCCAAGCTGGATTACTGGATTAATTTAAGCGGTTGCCACGGCGATGCAAGGCGGCCGGCTGCGCCGTCAGCCGCGCGCGGCTGGCCATCGCTCCGATCAGGAGCGAGATGAGGCCAGCCAAACTGGCGAGAAGTGGAAGAGCCGCGGACATCGAGCAATCTCCAGCCAACACAAATTCCGCCAAATCTTGCGGCCGCGCCCGCATAAACGCAAGCGCCGCCGCTTTTTTTGCAATTTCCCCGGTCGGATTGCTCATCGGCGCAGGACTCTTGATCGATTCCAAGAAAACGGGCAAGGTCCGGCCCATCCGCTCCAGCCTCGATCGGGGAACCCGGGGCACAATTGGCCTTAGATCACTAGGTTTTGGACCGTAACGATCCAAAATTATGAAATGTGATCGATTCCAACAGTTGGAGCATAATGCCGGTTTCGAAAAGTCTCCAGCTTTTCGGCGTCATGCTCTGAAACCGTTCCCGGGCGAGGCGCATCGGATCGCCAGCGCCTGTCGCGTTCCCACCCATTCCTTTTACGGCTCTTCCTTTCATGCCTTCTGCTCTTCGTATTGGACTTGCCGGCCTTGGCACCGTAGGCGCGGCCGTCGTTCGCCTTCTTGACCGCCAGGCCGAGGCTCTCACCAGCCGCACCGCGCGCGAGATCGTCGTGACCGGCGTCTCCGCGCGCGACCCGGCTCGCGATCGCGGGGTTGATCTTTCTGCGGCCAAATGGTTCGACGACCCGGTCGTTTTGGCGCGCTCCGGGGACATCGATATTTTCGTCGAGCTGATCGGCGGCGCGGAAAGCGTCGCGCTGGCCTCAGTCGAGGCGGCGCTTTTCGCCGGTAAATCCTGCGTCACCGCGAATAAGGCGCTGCTGGCGACCCATGGCATGCGGCTCGCCGGGATCGCCGAGGAAAAGGGCGTCGCGCTGTCGTTCGAGGCCTCCGTGGCCGGCGGCATTCCGATCATCAAGACGCTGCGCGAGGGGCTTGCCGGAAATTCCATCGAACGCGTCTATGGCATTTTGAACGGCACCTGCAATTACATCCTGAGCCGGATGGAGACCGAGAAGCTGAGCTTCGCCGAATGCCTCGAGGAGGCGCAGCGGCTCGGCTATGCCGAGGCCGACCCGACTTTCGACATCGGCGGCTTCGACACGGCGCATAAGCTCGCCATTCTGACATCGCTCGCCTTCGGAACGGCGATCAATACGCAGGCCATCGCGGTCGAAGGAATCCAGTCGATCACCCTCGCCGACCTCGAGGCGGCGGACGAACTCGGCTATCGGGTCAAACTGCTCGGCGTCGCGCGGCGCACCGAGGACGGCATCGAACAGCGGGTGCATCCGACGATGGTCCCGAAAACGTCTTCGATCGCGCAAGTGATGGGGGTTACAAACGCGGTGACGATCGACGCCGACGCCGTGCATGAATTGACCCTGGTCGGGCCGGGCGCCGGCGGCGAGGCGACCGCGTCCGCCATTGTCGCGGATATCGCCGACATCGCCCGCGGCGTCCGCTCGAAACCTTTCGGCCTGCCGGTCGGCGAGCTGGTCAAGGCCGAGATCGCGCCGATGCAGCTCCACCTCGGCGGCTATTATGTGCGGCTGTCGGTGTTCGATCGGCCTGGCGCGGCGGCGGCGATCGCGACCAGATTCGCCGAACGCGACATCTCGCTCGAAAGCATCGTGCAGCGCCGCCGCCCGGGCGTCCATGCCGAGCCGCAGGGGGCCGTGCCGGTCATTCTGATCACCTATGCGACGCATGAAGCGACCATCCGCGCCGCGCTCGAGGCGGTCGTCGCCGACGGCTTCGTGGCGCTGGCGCCGCAATTCATCCGGATCGAACGTGAATAGGCCGATGTCTGGCGGCGACGGCGCTTCTCGAAGGTTTTCGGCATGAACGGGGTGCGCAGGACGCTCATTGTCTGTTTCAGCGCGGTGGTCGCGATCGGCGCGGCGCTGTTTTTTTTGCCCATCGCTGCGGCGCTTGATCCGGCGCTGCGCCGGACCGGCGCCGCCTTTGCCGATTATCTTCTCTATCTGCTGGCGCGCTCAAGCGATGACGACGGCTCCGCGCGGGCGGGGGCGGAGCTCGCGCGCTTCGTCTGGACGGCGGCGGTGGCCGTTTGCGTCGCGCCGCTGGCGCTGGTCGTCGCCGTGGGAGAGGTCGCGCGCGTGCGCTCCGCGCTCTGGTATGTCGGCGCGACAGGGCTGATCGCCGCTGCCGCTCCCTGGATCGCCCGCGCCGCCTTTCAGACCTCCCGCGCGGTCTCGGCGAGCCCGGAAGAACTGCGCTTTGCCCTCGTCTTCTTTCTGACGGGCGCTTTCGCCGGATGGATCTATTGGCTGCTCGCCGGGCGCGGCGGGAGCGATCCGAAAATTATCCCGAACTGACGCCGTGCGGATTTCAAGGGTTCGGCCGGGTTGCGGCGCAAGGCGCCTCGCTCTATGGTCCTGCCGCCGCGGCGGTTCGCCGAGCGGGGCATTTTGGGGCGTCGCCAAGCGGTAAGGCAGCGGATTTTGATTCCGCCATGCGGAGGTTCGAATCCTCCCGCCCCAGCCAGTGTTTAACACATTGATATTGAAAATGTTTATGGTTTTGGCGCAGTGCGAATCCTGCCGCGAAATATGGGCGTTGCGGGCGCGCTTGGAACCACGCTCTCCAACGGAGACGATTCTGGACGTCGTTGTCGCCTGTTGCCGCCTCATTTTCTCTGCACGGCCGTTCTGAGATTCACTGCTCTGTCGCTAACGAGCGGCGTCCCGCGCGCCGTCGCGGAGGGGCTTCCGGCCAGAGGAAAGGGGCAGGCGATCGTCACGGTGTGGTCGGACCAGCATCGCTCCAGAGCTTGTCGGCTTGGCGCGCCCCGCACTTCGATCGATCGTCGGCGGGCCTCGACCCTAAGCGCAGTTCGCGTGTCAGGAGCTCGCGACCATCGTTCGCCGCCGCGCATGCGTTGTCGGGACGCCTTACATTGAGGGTCGATCAAAGGCGCGACGCCGTACTCGAATTGGCGCGGTCTGCGCGATTCAGACCCTTGCGCGCCAGCGCGATCGTCATGCGGTCTCGCGGAAGTCCAGAAGCTTTTTTTGTTCGGCCCAATCAGCCGGCAGTCGCGGCAGAAGCCGCGTCAGCGATTTGGCGGTGAGGTGGGACGGCTGTCTGCCGTTGACGATCGCCGTCGTGATGTCCGGGGCGAGCCATGGCACGCGCAGGATCGAATAGAGGTGTGGCGCCGTCACGCCCTCTTCCAGCGCGATGTCGCGTACGCCCAGATTGGGGTTCTGGTTGAGGCGAGCCTGGACGCGATGCGCCCGAACTAGAATGCGCAGCAGGCTTGGATCGGGATCGGTTTGCTCTGCGACGCCCTCGATCAGCATGCGCATTTCGCGGCCGACCCTCTTGAGCGCTGCGGGCGATGAGAGCGTGAGGAGATCCTCGCGGGCCGGCGCCGGCGCGCGGCGCTGCGCGTCGGGATCAGTCGTTCCCACAAGCAGCGCCACGACTCGGCATCGGGCGAGCATGATGTTGAGACGATCGAGTCCGACTTCGACGCGGCACTGCAGTCCGGCGAGAATCGCTTTGATTGCCTGCGGCGCGGAACCGCCAAGGTCCTCAGTGATCTGACGGGCGGCTTCGATCAGGCCGCAGTCGTCGCGACGTCATCCTGGCAAGCGTAGGCGTCGCGTATCGATCCGCCGTCAGCGAAGAAGTCGCGCAGCTTGCCGATCACGAGCGTTTCCAGATCGCCGGCAGGAATGTGCCGGCCATGCGAGCCTCTTCTTTCCCCTCTCACAAGCGAGGCGGACACATAATAGCGGTAGCGCGCGCCCTTCTTGACGGCGTGGGTCGGGGTCAGCCGTTCGCCCTTTTCGTCGAAGACCATGCCGGCGAGCAGGCTCGGCGACCTGGCGCCAACGCCGGTCACGCGACCCACACGATTGGCGGCGAGCGTCGCCTGAACAGCGCTCCAAAGCTCAGCATCGACGATCGCCGCATGCTCGCCCGCATAGACTTCGCCATTGTGGCTGATCTCGCCGCGGTAGAGGCGGTTCTGCAGCAGCGCGTACAGCGCCCCGCGCGAAAAACTCTGGCCGCCATATTCCGAACCATCGGCCCGGATGCGCCGCTTGCTGCCGATACCGATATCCGTTAGCTCCGCGCGCAGCGCGTGAACCGATTTTGCGCAAGATAACGCTCGAAAATACGCACGAGAAGCTGCGCCTCGGCTTCGTTGATGACCAGCCTGCGGTCCTTGACGTCATAGCCCAGCGGCGGCATGCCGCCCATCCACATACCTTTTTTCTTGGAGGCGGCGATCTTGTCGCGCACCCGCTCGCCGATCACCTCGCGCTCGAACTGGGCGAAGGACAAAAGCACGTTCAAGGTCAGCCGGCCCATGCTGGTCGTGGTGTTGAACTGCTGGGTGATCGACACGAAGGAGACGCCGCGCCGATCGAACACATCGACGAGCTTTGCAAAGTCGGACAGCGCCCGGGTCAGCCGGTCGACCTTGTAAACGACGATGACGTCGATCTCGCCGGCTTCGATATCGCCGATCAGCCGTTTCAGAGCCGGACGCTCCATCGTGCCGCCGGAATAGCCGCCGTCGTCATAAAGCCTCGGCGCGGCGATCCAGCCCTCGTGCTTTTGCGAGAGAATGAAGGCGGCGCAGGCTTCGCGCTGGGCGTCGAGTGAATTGAAGGCCTGATCGAGGCCTTCCTCCGTCGATTTGCGGGTATAGATCGCGCAGCGCTTACCTTTGCTAACTCGTCCCGGGATCCCCTCACGCATGTGGCCCTCCGTCGCCATTCGCCGGCAGCAAGCCGAAGAAGCGCGGGCCGGACCAATGCGCTGAGGTGATCTTCTTGGCGATCTGGGTCAGCGAGGGATAGGTCTCGCCATCGTATTCGAATCCATCTTCCAGCACGGTGACGCTATGGCTGCGGCCATGCCATTCTCGGATCAGGCGGCAGCCGGGCTTCAGATCCGAGCCTGGCGGCGGAACCGCTCGACCTTTCTCACGCAAGGCCTTGCCAAGCGTTTGAAGCCTGCGCCGGGCCGCTTGACCAAGCCCGCCATGCTCGATTTCCTGGATCCTGTAGCCGAGCGCCAGAACGAACAGGTCGCGGCTGATTTGCGGCGGCTCGCTGCGCCAGAGGCGGCGCCATTCCTGTCGCAACGCCTCGAGGCCGAGCGCGCGAAAGCGCTCGACCTCGGCTTTGAACGCGGCGCGATCGAACGAGGTCCGTGACATGCCCATCACGCCGCTTTCCGGCGCGTCTTTTCCTTGCGTGGCGGGGCGCTGTCCTGCGCCACGACGCGATAGGTTCTGGCATCGCCCGTCTTGTCAGATGCGAACCTCAGTCCGAGCTTCTTGCGCACCACGGCCGCGAGGAAGCCGCGAACCGAGTGCTGCTGCCAGCCTGTCGCCGTCATGATGGCGGCAAGGGTCGCGCCTTGCGGCCGCCTGAGCATTGCGACCACCGCATCCTGCTTCGTTCCCGCGCACGCCGTAGGCTTCAGACTGGGCGAGACCAACGCCGCGGCTTCGTCCTTGACGTCAATGGGAGCGATGGCGGAGACCGCAGGGGCCCGAACGGCTTTCGGCGAAGCGGTGTTGGGCTTGGATTTGCTGTGCGACATTTTCGAGGATCCTCTTTGCGTTGGGACGGCGCGCGCCGTCACCACCGCGACCCCGCAATGGCAGCATCGCCAGCGGGGAAGGATCATCCAGGCCAAGGGGCCTGCGTCGTTGTCGACAGTGATGCTCTCTTGCCGTGGGAGTCCACTCCTTTGTGACGTCGGCACTCCTTCCGCAGTTCGGATAGCGGCAAGGCGATCGCCATGAATTCATGTATTCGGAAAGGCGATCGTGGTGGCAAACCTAGAAGCTTAGGAGGGCCTGCCGATTTCGGTTCAACTTGTCCACAGATGAGAAGGCGTCCAGAGGCCGAGCCGCGGCTTTCGCTCGCTGCGGCCGCGAAGGGATACGAGGACCGCGGCCTCCACCGCGCCGAGCGCAATCCCCGAAGCCTGAGTGATTGTTCCGGCGCGCGCGCGACGGTCCCAGGCGGCGGCCCCCCTTGCGCGCGCCGCCTCTCCAATCCCGCGATAGATCCGCCGGGCGGAAGCAATCGCCCAGGCCGAACGAAACGGGAGGCGCCCGATGCCGATCAACGCGGATCTGTAATAGTCGTCGGCGACATCGAGGAGCCGCGCCGAAATACGGAACACCTTCTCGCGATGACCTCTTTCGCCGATTTCGCAAGGAAGAATGCCCTCTTCGTCGAGCCAGTTTTGCGGCAAATAAAAACGGCCCAGCGCAGCGTCGGCGACGACATCGCGGACGATATTGGTGAGCTGAAAGGCGATTCCAAGGTCCGACGCGCGCTCAAGCGTCGCGCGGTCGCGAACGCCCATGATTGTCGCCATCATCACGCCGACGACGCCAGCGACGTAATAGGAATAGCTCAACGTATCCTCGAGGCAGGCGTAGCTTCGTCCGCGCACATCCATCGCCATGCCCTCGATAAGGTCGAGCGGGTAGCGGTGGGGAATTTGATGAGAGACGACGACGCGCTGCAATCCGGCGAAGACCGGCTCGTCGGCCTGTCCAGCGAGCGCGGCGACGGTTTTTTCACGCAAAGTTGCGAGCGTGCGCTCGCGCGCCTCAAGGCTTCGTTGGCAGGGTGGGCGTGTTATGTCTGGCGCGGCTCCAAGGATTTGGCCGTCGATCTCGTCGTCGCAATGGCGGCACCAGGCGTAGAGCAAGAACGCGCTCGCCTTCTGGCTCTTGGGAAATAGGCGGGCGGCTTTGAAAAAGCTGGTGGACCCTTTTTTCAGCCGCTCGCGCGCGAGGAGGACAATTTCATCCGGCGCGGCGGCGCGCTCCCGGCGCGTGGCCTCCGGGTGAAACGCGGACTGGGCGCATGGCAGGGTCGCGATTTCATGCGTGGCGGTCACAGCCTCAAGCCCGAATGCCATCGAAACTCTCCCCCAGATGGTTTACGTCGGTGTACATTTTAATTGACATACGGTAACGTACATTTTTGCTGACAGCAAATGGCATTCCTTTCGGCGCAGCTGCGGCGATCGAGGCCAATGGAGGCGCAAATGCCGACTGCCTTCCCCTTCACGGCGATCGTCGGGCAGGAAGAATTAAAACTTGCCATTATCTGTGCCGCGGTCGACCCGACCATTGGCGGCGTGCTCGTCTTCGGCGATCGTGGCGCCGGCAAATCGACCGCGGTCCGCGCGCTGGCAGCGCTGCTGCCGCCGATCCGCACTGTCGAGGGATGCCGCTACGGCTGCGATCCATCCAGCGCCGAGCTTTGCCCCGCCTGCCGCGCCCGCAAGGCGGCCGGCGGCCTGAAGACCCGGTTTTCGCCGACGCCGGTGGTCGATCTGCCGCTCGGCGCGACGCAGGACCGGCTCGTCGGGGCGCTCGATCTCGAAAAGGCGCTGACGCTCGGACAAAAATCCTTCGAGCCGGGGCTTATCTGTCGCGCCCATCGCGGCTTTCTCTATATCGACGAAGTTAATCTGCTCGAGGACCACCTCGTCGATCTCCTGATCGACGTCGCCGCCTCCGGCGAAAATCTCGTCGAGCGCGAGGGCCTCAGCCTGCGCCATCCAGCGCGTTTCGTGCTGATCGGCAGCGGAAATCCAGAAGAGGGCGAGTTGCGGCCGCAGCTGCTCGACCGCTTCGGCCTCATGGTCGAGGTGAAAACGCCGTCCGACGTCAAATCGCGCGTCGAGGCGGTGCGCCGGCGCGAGGCCTTCGACCGCGACCGCGAAGGTTTCGCGGCGCTCTGGCGCAAGGAAGAACGGCGCCTGCGCGCGAAAATCATCGGCGCGCGCAAGCGGCTCGCCGCCGTTGAGGCGCCCGACGCCGTGATCGAATGGGCGGCGCGGCTGTGCATGCGGCTCGGCGCCGACGGGTTGCGCGGCGAGCTGACGCTGATCCGCGCCGCACGCGCCATCGCCGCGCTCGAAGGCTCGTTGAGCGTCACGGAAAACCATCTGCGCCAGATCGCGCCCGCCGCCCTGCGGCACCGGCTGCGGCGCAATCCGCTGGACGAATCCGGCTCGACGCGGCGCGTCGAGCGGGCGATGAGCGAACTTCCGGCGGCGGCGTGAGCGAGACTGGCGCCTGCGGCGGCGGCGACACATGGCGCGACCCCTTGCTGGCCGCGGCGCTGTTCGCAATCGATCCGGCTGGACTGCGGGGGATCGTGCTTCGCGCCAGGAGCGGGCCCGCGCGGGAGGCGTTTTTGTCCTGGCTGACCCGCCTGCTCCCAGAAGCAACGCCGCTACGCCGCGTTCCGATCGGCGTTCCGGACAGCCGCCTTCTCGGCGGCCTTGATCTCACCGAAACTCTGCGTCTCGGCCGTCCCGTCGCCGAGCGCGGCCTGCTTGCCGAAAGCGACGGCGGAATCATCCTGCTCGCCATGGCCGAGCGCCTTGAACCCGTCGCGGCTGCGCGCATCGCCGCAACGCTCGACACGGCGGAAGTGAGCATCGAGCGCGACGGCCTGGCGCTGAAGGCGCCCGCGCGGTTCGGCGTCGTGGCGCTGGATGAAGGCGCCTCCCACGATGAGCGCGCGCCTGCCGCGCTGACCGACCGCCTCGGCTTTCTCGTGGACCTTTCGGAGCATGCGCTCCGCGACTTCATTGAGCCGCCCTGGACCGCGGCGGACATCGCGGCGGCGCGGGCGCGCTTGGGCGCCGTCGATATCGATGCGGCGACGATCGCGCATCTCAACGCCGCGGCGATGGCCCTCGGCGTTGAATCGCTGCGCGCGCTGCTGCTTGCCGCGCAATCAGCCAGGGCGGCGGCGGCGCTTGCCGGCCGGACACAGGTTTCGACCGCGGACGCGGCCTGTGCCGCCGCCCTGGTGCTTGCGCCGCGCGCGCAAACCTCGCCATCCTCCGACGATCCGCCGCAGGCGCCGGAACAGGATGACGGCGACAGCGATGCGCCGCCCGATAGCGACGGTGAGACTGTCGATCCATCGGCCGAAGAACTCGTCGTCGAGGCGGCCCGCGCCGCCGTTCCGCCCGGCATGATGGAGCGCCTGCAGCGCGCCTCCAGCGGACCGCGCGGCTCTGGCGGCAAATCCGGCGGCGTCAAACGGTCAGGCCTGCGTGGCCGCCCCGCCGGCGCCGTCGAGGGCGCGCCGAAAGACGGACAGCGACTCAACGTCATCGAGACGCTGCGCGCCGCCGCGCCCTGGCGCAAGCTCCGCGGCGGCGCGCGCGCCGGAGGCGAGGGGCGCCTGCCGATCGAGCGTCAGGATTTTCGCGTCACGCGCGTCAAACAGCGCTCGCAGACCGTAACAATTTTTGTGGTCGACGCGTCGGGGTCCTCGGCGCTGAACCGGCTGGCGGAAGCCAAGGGCGCCGTCGAACTGCTTCTCGCCGAATGTTATGTCCGCCGCGATGAAGTGGCATTGCTGGCGTTTCGCGGCGACCGCGTGGAGTTGTTGCTGGCGCCGACGCGTTCGCTGCTTCGCGCCAAACGAAGTCTCTCGGACATGCCGGGCGGCGGCGCGACTCCGCTTGCTGATGGAATTACTGCTGCGGTGCGCCTTGCGGAGGACGAAAAGCGCAAGGGCCGCTCGCCCTTCATCGTCCTGATGACGGACGGCGCCGCAAATATTTCAGCCGGCGGCATGGCGGCCGGACGAAAACGGGCAAAGGAAGACGCGCTCGACGCCGCACGGCTCGCCCGCGCGGCCGGCCTCGAGGCGGCGTTGATCGATATTTCGCCGCGGCCCCAGCCCGACGCCGAGCGGCTCGCGGCGGAAATGAACGCGCGCTATCTGCCGCTACCGTTCGCCGATGCGTCCGCACTGGCGCAGGCGGCGCGCCGCCCGCCGGCGCGGTTCACGGGCTGACGACGGGAAAGACGGCGGCGATGGCCATGGCGAAGGCCGCCGCTAGCGCCAGCGCGCCGGGCAGCGGATGATTGGTCTGCCGGTAAGTCCAGCCGCTGATCAACCCGAAGATGACAAAGAAAATCAAAATCACCGGCGCGATGATGATGAGAAAAAAGAGCCTTGCCGGGTTGAGCGCGATCGCCAGCGCGAGGGAGATGAGAAAGCAGATTTTGGTCAGCGCATAGGCGAAGCGCGGCGCCGCCAGGCCGCGGGTCAAATATTCGTCGGCGATGAAAAACGGCAGCGTGCCGCAGGCGAGCGCGAGCGCCAGAGGGGCGCCGCCAAGCGGAAAAAACGCAGTGACGAAACGATCGAACGCGAGGCCGATCGCGCCACAGGCGTAAGCTGCGACGAGCGCGGCGGCGAGCGCCAGCCGGGCCTTGGAGACGATCACGCCGCCAGAGGGCGTTTTCGCCGGCGCCGGCGCCAGCGCCAGTGCGCCCGCTGTCAGGAGGCCGTAAAGGCCGAAATGCAATAAAAGATAGTCGCCGAGCAGAAGCGGCAGGAATGCTGTCGGCGCTTTCCAGAGAATGAGCGGCGTCAGCGCGGCCGGCGCGATAGCGGCAAGGGCAAAGGCGCGGCCACGCAATCCGCGCCCGACCGGCGATGTCGCGACCTGCGGCAGGAGGCGCGTCAAAGGGCGGGCGAGCAGGACGAGACCGAGAAACAGCAGGCCGAGCCAGGCGCCGCGCGCCTCGATGAAGCCGGAGCCATGGCGCGCGAAGGCCGCGTTCAGCCACGAGAGCGCCTCGGTCATGCTCTCGGCGCTGTAGAGCACGCCGATATGTTCGACCCCGTGCGCGAAGGCGATCCGCCGCGCTGACCCGTCCGCGAAATCGCCATAGGTCACGCGCTCTTTGGCGGCGCCCGGCGCCGCGTCGCGCGCGACGCGCAGGGCTTCCTCTTTCAGCGCCCCCGGCTCAAGCGCCCCGGTAATGGCGAGAAGATTGCGTGAGCGCGCCGAGGCCTCCGGCGAGAACATCGACAGCGCGACTGTCGCCGCCACAGCCGGATTTTCATTGGCGTAGCGCACGACGATATCGGCCGCCATGGAATGGCCGAGCACGGCGAGGCGGCCGTCGCTGGCGGGCAGCCGGCGCGCAAAATCGGCGACCGCGCCAAGCTCGGCGAGCAGCGCGCGCATGCTCGCCTCCTGATCCGTGAGGCCACCGGGCAGGGCGGCGGGGTTGCGGCCGTGTCCGAGAAAATCGAAAGTGACAGTGACATAGCCGTTCTGCGCCAGGGTTTCGGCGAAGGGCTCCATCAGCTGCTGCGAGCCGGAAAATCCATGCGCGATGACAGCGGCCGGGGCCGGGCCGTCGCCCGCCTTGCGAAAGATCGTCACCGGCGTCCCGGCGACGCTGGTTCGTTCGACGTCAAGGTCGGCGCGGAAACCGAACAGATGCGTCAGGGCGACCACAATGGCCGTGAACGCAAGGGCGGCGATGATCCCGTCCGGCTTCATCATGCGGCGGGTCGGGCGCGGGAATTTGGCGAATGATCGCGGATGATGCAGGCTGGCCTCGCGGCGATGCGGGAGGCTGAAGCGCGGTGTCGGACCGACTGGACTGGGACAAGGACGGCGCCGACTGGCCGAACCGTGCGACGAGCCGCTTCGTCACGGCCGGAGAGTTGCGCTGGCACGTGCAAATAATGGGCGATGGCCCTGTTCTGCTGCTGTTGCATGGCGCGGGCTCCTCGACGCATTCGTGGCGCGATCTCGCGCCTTTGCTGGCGCGCCGTTTTACGATCGTCGCGCCCGACCTTCCCGGCCATGGCTTCACGCAGGCGCCTCGCCCGCGCGACATGTCGACGGACGGCATGGCCAAAGCGGTCTCGTCCCTTGTCGCCGCGCTGGACGTGGACCCAACATATGCCGCCGGCCATTCGGCGGGGGCGGCGATCCTGTGCCGCATGCGCCTTGAGCGCGCGATCGAGCCGCGGCTCCTGTTCAGCCTCAATGGCGCGCTGCTGCCGTTCGACGGCTTTGCCGGCCGGGTGTTTTCGCCGCTGGCGAAAATGATGTTCAAAAACACGCTCATTCCAGCGCCAAGACTTTTCGCGTGGCTGGCGTCGGACCGGAGCTCGGTGGAGCGCACGCTCAGAAACGTCGGCGCCCATCTCGACAGGCGCGGCGTCGAGTTCTACGCACGTCTGTTCCGTAATGCCGGCCACGTCGGCGCGACGCTCGGCATGATGGCGCATTGGGATCTCAAAAGCTTGCGGCGCGACCTGCCGCGGCTCGACTCCCACCTCGTGCTTGTCGCGACTGAGGATGATCGCGCGATACCGGTCAGGGACGCCCACGCCGCCGCCGGCCTCGTTCCGGGATCGCGCAAGATCATCCTGCGCCGCGGCGGTCATCTTCTGCATGAGGAGCGTCCGGAAGAAGCGTTCGACCTCATCGTGGCGGCGATCGAACAGTATCAGGCCGGGTCAGCGTCGCTAGCTCCTTCCGTTTTCCCGCCTGCGCCACCAGCGCGCCACGTCGGCGGCGTGGGCAAGTCCGCCCGCGGCCAGAAAAATCCCCATCCAGCCCCACCACAGGCCGGACAGGGAGGCGCGCAGTGCGAGGATCAGGCAAAAGCCGGACAGGAGGTTCAACAGGAAGCCCCCGCCGCCGGCCCGCCGGTACAGAAGAAAAAACGCCGCCTCGCCCGCCATCAGGATCAGGATCAGATCGGCGAGGCGCCCGCTCGAAAATAAATCGGCCATATGGCGTCCTATGAGACATGCGCGGCGCCGGCGCCGTTAAGCATGACGACCGCAAGGTTAAGCGCCGCTGCGAAACTGACCCAAGCCAGATAGGGCGTGAGCAACAGGCTCGCGGCCTGCGTCCGCCGCCAGAAAAACACGATCAGCATCAGGATCGAAAGCCACAGCAACGCTACTTCGAGAAGCGCCCAATCCGGACGTTGAAGCCGGAAAAAGAACACGCTCCACATGATGTTGAGGAAGCCGTTGAGGGCGAAGAGGCCGAGAACCCAGTGGCGGTTTTCGCGCCCGCCCGCGCCCTGCCACGCCTTCGCGGCGGCGAGCGTGACGAGAATGAAAATCACCGTCCAGGCCGGACCGAACAGCCAGTCCGGCGGTTGCCAGGAGGGCTTGCGCAGGCTGTGATACCAGGGCCCGATGTCGGTGATTGTGCCGCCGATAAAAAGAACAAGCGCGCCGGCAAGGCCCGCGACGAGGACCGGCTTCCAGCGCGGGAAACCCGCCGACGATTGGCCAAGAGGCTCGCTCATCTGTTGGTCCGCGTCTCGCCCCACTGTCCAGCTCATGCGCGCGCCAGGCCGAACAAATGGGCGAGATCCTTGAAGAAGATGCGCACATGCGCCATCGGGTCGGCGCGCCTCAGCTGCTTGTTCATATAGGCGTCGAATGTCAGCCTTTGAACGTCGCGATCCTCGCAGATCTTGACGAAGCTTTCGCGCCTCTTATCGCTGCCGTACCAGAAATATTGCATGATTCCCAAAATCCAAAACACTCGTCCGTGCTCTTTCATGAAGCGGCTGCGGGCGCGTTTCAGCGCCCGCGCGTCGCCCGTCGCCAGAAGCGCTTCGACCGCCTCGGCGGCGTAGCGTCCGCCGACCATGGCGTAGTAGATGCCCTCGCCCGAGGCCGGTGCGACGACGCCTGCGGCGTCTCCGGCAAGAACCACGTCGCGGCCATTGTCCCAGCGGCGCAGCGGACGCAGCGGAATGGGGGCGCCTTCCCGGCGCAGCGTCTCGGCGCCTCCAAGCCCTGTCGCCTGCCGCAGCGTTTTCACGGCATCCTTGAGCGAAAGGCCCTTGCGCGCCGTTCCGGTTCCGACGCTGGCGGTGGCGCCATGCGGAAAAATCCAGGAATAGAAATCCGGGGAGATCGCGCCGCGATAGATGACGTCGCAGCGCGCCGCATCGTAATCCTCGCTCCGCTTCTCCGGAGAGCGGATGATCTCGTGATAGGCGAACACATATTTCGGCTGGCCGGCGTGCGGAACCGCCTGCCGCGCGACGAGCGAGAGGGCGCCGTCCGCGCCGATCACGCTTTGCGCCCGCACGCGCTCGAAGGTCTCGGCGCCCTTCGCGTCACGCGTGCGAAATTGAACAATGGCGACGTCGTCCTCGCCGCGCGAAAAGCGCTCGAACGCGCCCGTGCGCCGCAGGGCGCCCGCGGCTTCGGCGCGCGCGCGCAGCCATTCGTCAAAGACTTCGCGATCGATCATGCCGACATAGCCGCCTTCGATCGGCATATCGACGCGCTTGCCGGAAGGCGACACCATGCGCGCGCAATTGATGCGGGCGACGAGAAGGTGAGCTGGAATGTCAAAATCGCGCATGAGGCGCGGCGGGATCGCGCCGCCGCAGGGCTTGATGCGGCCGGCCCGGTCGAGCAGCAGAACCTTGCGCCCGGCGCAGGCGAGATCATGCGCGGCGGTAGCGCCTGAAGGGCCGCCTCCGACCACGACGACGTCAAAGGTTTCAAGCTCTTTCATCATGCTCACCGTTGATTGACGGCCCTCGGCGCCGCGCCAGAAAGAGTCCGAAAGGAATTGAAGCCGGACGCCTTCGTTTTTTGTCCCGGCGCGTTCGCCTGCAAGCTCGCGGCGATTGCGGCGGCGAACAGGAACAAGACGGCCTCCGCTGCGAAAACCAGCGCATAGGCTGATCCCTGCGAGGCGAATATGGCGCGGAAAAAATCGCTCGCGCCCGCGCTGCACAGTCCGCCGAGCCCGAACGCAAGTCCCTGCGCGGCGCCCCAAAGCCCCATGCGGACGCCCTCGCGACCGGGACGTCCGAGTCCGGCGAGACTCATCATCGAACCGATCGCGGCGATCGAAAAAGCGCCGTTGGCCATGCCAAGCGCGAAGGCCGAGGTCCGCAGAGGCCAGTCTCCGCCGGAAAGAGCGGCGAAGACGAGGGAGATCAGCGCGAGCGCCGATCCGATGCAGCCGCCAATCGACCATCCGCGTAGCGATTGCAGCCGCTTTCCGGCAAATCCGCTTCCTGCCAGCGCCACAAGGATCATGCCAGCGAGCACGCCGCCATGCAGCACGCCTGAGAGCTTTGTCGAGGCGCCTGGCGAATAGCCGAATATTGCGCCGGAGAACGGATCGAGGATCAATTCTTCCGCGCTATAGGCGAGCATCGAGACGAAAATGAAGATAGTGAAGCGAGGTGCTTCTGCTTCGGACCACACATCCGCGAGGGCGTGGTGGAACGGCATCGCGGGCGGCTTGCTCTCAACGAACCGTCCTGTAAAGGGCCTCCGGGGCGGCTCGATCCGCCACATGGCGAGCGCGCTGACGATGATCGCCGCCGCAGCGACGCAAGAGGCAGCGGCGAGGAGCCGCTCCGGCGTATAGGGATCGAGCCAATGTCCGACGCTGACGGTCGTGACGACGAAGCCGAAAATCATCATGATCCAGACGATAGTCGCCGCCGCCGCGCGGCGCTCCGGCGCGGTCTCCGCCGCCAGCAGCGCCAGGAGGGAGGTGCCGGCGGCGCCGACGCCGACGCCGATCAAGGCAAAGCAGATGACTGCGAGCGCCGCGCCGAGGACAAGATTGATCGCCATCAGCCAGATGGCGAGCGCGGCGCCGACGCAGCCAAGAGCAAGCAGACCGACGCCTCCGACAATCCACGGCGTGCGCCTGCCGCCAAGGTCCGAGCCATACCCCCAGCGCGGCCGCAGCGCCTGCAATGCATAATGCAAAGCCACAAGCGCGCCGGGCAGCATCGCGGGCAAGGCGAGTTCGACCACCATCACGCGGTTCATGGTCGAGGTCGTCAGTACCACGAGGGCGCCGAGGGAGGCCTGCACGAGGCCAAGCCGCATGATCTTGAGCCAGCCAAGCCCCGCGTTCATTATGCGCCTCCGGCCAGAATGGAGCGCAAGGCGAAGGCGCTGACAAGCATGCCGAGAACATAAAGCGTGACGCCGGTCCCATTGTACCAGGGCGCCCTCGCGCGGGGATTTTCAAGCAGCCGCGGCATCAGCAGGCATTGAGCAATCAGCGCCAGCAGGATGATGATGGCGTGGACCGGGCACCCCCAAAGCGTCAACAGGGCGACGACGAAGATCTGCGGGATCGCCATGAAAATACAGGCGACGCGGGCCGCCCGCTCGACGCCGAGGAGCGCAGGCAGCGAACCGATTCCCATCCGGCGGTCGCCCTCGACGGATTTGAAATCATTCAGCGTCATGATGCCATGCGCGCCGGCGCTGTAGAGAAAGGCGATGATGAAAATCCGCCAGTCCGGCAAGGCGCCGTCGGCCATGACCGCGGCGCCCGTGACCCAGGCGAGGCCCTCATAGCAGAGCGCGCAGGCGCTATTGCCGAACCAGCCATTCTGCTTCAGCCGCAGCGGCGGAGCGCTATAGGCCCAGGCGAGCGCAAGCCCAAGCGCGGCGGCGACGAAAACCCAAACCCCGATCAGCGCGGCGACGAACAGAGAAAGAAGGGTCCAGCCGCAGGCGATGCCGAGGCCCCAACGCCCCGGCACGCGTCCTGACGGGATCGGACGGCCAGGTTCGTTGATGGCGTCGACATGTCTGTCGAACCAATCATTGACAGCCTGGCTGGTCGCGCACACAAGCGGTCCCGCTAGCACGATCCCGGAGAGGATCACGCCAATTCTGGCGCCGACCGGGCCAGGCTGCGAGGCGACCCCGCAACCAAACGCCCACATGGGCGGGAACCAGGTGACGGGCTTCAGCAGTTCAAGCACCGCCCCGGGGCGAGGCAGAGCTGTTGCGGCGCTGGCTTCGTCGCCATGTGGCAGTTCGATGGTCATACGGTCCGCCGTTTAGTTTGCGCTGGAGCGCGACGCCTAAATGTTGCAGACTTCTTGCGACCAACATCATGCGTCAAAATAAAGGTTCGAAGAGTAGGGTTACTTGCCGACGACTGCCAGTTCCGGAAAGTCCTTGATCATGCTCGCCCCGTTGAGCGGTTTGCTCTCGCCCTGATGGCAGGTGGCGCAATTGATTTTAGGAACGTCGCCGCCAGCGCCGAGCCGCTCCGGCGGAAAACTCGCCTTCAGCGGCTCCAGGAAATTGTGGTTGAGATCGCGCACCATCCTGATGCCGTACCAGGCGGTGGCGCGCTGCGGCGTGCTCTGATCCCAGGCGAAGAAAGAGCGGCTGTTGTGACAGAAGGTGCAATTGACCCCGAGCGCCTTCGAGATATGCATCATCAGCCCGTAGGTTAATTCGGTCTGCTTGATTGAGGGGCGCTCCGGCTTCTGCGGAAGCGCGGTATTGCCGATCACGCGGATCTCTTGAGAGTAGTCGAGAAGCTTCGTGAATGGATCATTCTGCAGCGAGGCTAGACCGATGAAGCTTCCCGGATGATTCTTTGCGTCAGGACTGTAGCCGAAAAAGCCATGAGCTTCCGCGACCGAATTGCTGAACCAGAGATTGGCGGGGACGGGATGTCCGCGATGGCAGGTATAACAGGTGACGCCGACGCCATCGACATGCTTGGTCCAGTCAGCGTTGATATGCTGGGTCATCTGGATCATACGCCGCGCGACGACCTTGGTGTAGAGCTCGTCGGAGGCGAGATTTTCCGGATTGTGGCAGTAGTTGCAGCCCTGTTCCGGCGCGACCCATTGCGTGATCGCCGTCATCAGGCGCATCAGCTCATTGGAGTCGAGATCGCCCAGAACCTTGACGTTCTGATATTCCTTGGAGGACGGTGTTCCGCTTTTTTCCACCGGATCGATCGGATCAGGCAGCTGATTCCTCTCTGCGATTGCGTCGAGAGCTGCCGTCTCATTGATCTGGACCATGCCGAGGCCGCGAAAGCCGGTCTGTTTTACTGTCAGCCGATCCTCCTTGCAGCCGCCAAGGCCGAGCGACAGGCAGATCGTCAACGCAGCAATCGAGAGAAGAGCTGTTGTTTTCATTGCCGCGCCTATTGCGTCAGAGCCGGATCTGGCACGATCGGGAAGATATGCGGATAAGATGGAGCGACGCCGTGCTTGATCGCCCAAAGATACCAATTGTCTACGACCGTGCCGGTGAGCAGAATGCCGATGCCGCCGGTGAGCGGGCATAGGACCGCAAACCACCACGCCCAGCGGTGAATGGACTCCATTGTGGCGTTGAAACCCATGGTCCAGCGCCAGAACAGCGCCGCCCGTTCAGCGGCGGTTCCACGATCGACCGCCTGCTCGATTTCGCGCTCGCCGCCGAAGCGGCTGACCGCGAGGATGGTCGCCGCGTGCATGGCGAACAGCAGCGTCGAACCATAGAGGAATACGATCGAAAGCATGTGGAACGGATTATAGAACAAATTGCCGTAGCGGATGGAAAAGGCTGCGGTCCAGTCTAGGTGCGGGAAGATGCCGAACGGGACGGCTTCCGACCAGCTGCCCATCATCAGCGGACGGATAAAGCCGAGGACGAGGTACAGCCAGATCGCCGCCGCGAAGGCCCAGGCGACATGCGTTCCCATCTTCATTTCGCGCGCCCGCAAATAAATGCGCGCCCACCAGATGAGAATGGAAAGCGTGAGGAAG